>JAZSED010000094.1:0-47113 GCA_045531495.1 Acutalibacteraceae bacterium | reverse complement strand
AGCGTCTGCGCCTGCATCTTTACGGGCGTTTCTTGCGCGTTCTTTCTGCTCCTTCATCAAGCGAGCAAATTCTTCTTCGTCCACCGTAAAGCCTTTTTCTTCCAAAATATCGGCGGTAAGATCCAGCGGGAAGCCATAGGTATCGTACAGCTTGAACGCATCTGCACCCGACAGCACGGTACCTTCCATATTGGAAAGCAATTCATCCAACAGAGACAAGCCGCTGTCAATGGTTTTTCCGAAAGCGACTTCCTCGGTATGAATCAGTTTCTGAATGAAATCTTTTTTTTCCGCGAGTTCGGGGTATGCAGACAGATTTTCGTTAATAACCGTCTGGGCTACCTCAAACAGGAAGGGATCACGGATACCAAGCAATCTGCCGTGACGTGCCGCACGACGGAGCAAACGGCGCAGCACATAGCCACGGCCTTCATTCGAAGGCATCACGCCGTCACCGATCATAAAGGTGGTAGAACGGATATGGTCGGTGATAACACGCAGGGAAACGTCCTGTTTCTCGTTGTCATGGTAGTTCACGCCTGCAATGCGGCTGATGTGTTTCATAATATTCTGCACGGTGTCCACTTCGAACAGGTTCGCAACGCCCTGCATCACACAAGCAAGGCGTTCCAGACCCATACCCGTATCGATGTTGGGATGGTCGAGGGGCGTATAGGTGCCTTCGCCATCGCTGTCAAACTGTGTAAACACCAGGTTCCAGAACTCCATATAGCGGTCGCAGTCACAGCCGACACCGCAGGTGGGAGAGCCACAGCCGTATTCCTCACCGCGGTCAAAATGCAGTTCCGAGCAAGGACCGCAAGGACCCGAGCCATGCTCCCAGAAGTTATCTTCTTTACCGAGGCGCACGATACGGTCGGGGTTAACGCCCACTTCTTTGGTCCAAATATCAAACGCCTGGTCATCGTCCTTATAAATACTGATATGGATACGTTCTTCGGGGATTTCCAGCACCTTGGTGCAGAATTCCCACGCCCACGCGGTCGCTTCGTGCTTGAAGTAGTCGCCGAAGCTGAAGTTGCCGAGCATTTCAAAATAGGTACCGTGACGTGCGGTTTTACCCACACGTTCGATATCGGGCGTACGGATACATTTCTGGCAGGTAGTGACACGCTTGCGCGGCGGGGTCACTTCACCCGTGAAATATTTTTTCATCGGTGCCATACCCGAGTTAATGAGCAACAAGGATTTGTCCCCTTGCGGCACCAGGGAGAAGCTGGGCAAACGCAGATGCCCTTTGCTCTCGTAAAACGCAAGGTATTTCTCGCGTAGTTCGTTAAGACCTGTCCATTTCATATTTTTTTGTCCTTTCCACATAAAAATAAAGACACCTCCGCCCCTGCTTGGGACGGAGATGTCCGTGGTACCACCCAAATTGCACAGTTACCTGTGCCACTCTGATTCCTTAACGCGGAAAACGCCGCCATTCATCACAGCGGGACTCAGGGACGGCGTGTGACAGGTCACATAAACGGTCTCACAGCACGCAAACGCGCAACCGTTCTCTCTGCAAGCAACCAAAAATCACTTATTTCCCATCAAAGTCTTTAACAAGTCGATTATAAAAGAAATTTTGCGGTTTGTCAACCCTCTTCGGTGACAGACACGATGATTTCGCGAAGGACCTCTACCCCTTCCCCGTTGACCGCGGAGAACGGCAGATACTGTATGCCTTCGTAGTCGGCAAAAAAGGCATCAAAATCCGCCATTCTCGCCGCATACTCGGTTTTGTTGAGCTTATCCGATTTGGTGAGCACCACCATAAACGGAATACCCTCGTCAATCATATAGTCAATCATCTGTTTATCGTCTTTCGTAGGTGCGTGGCGCATATCCACCAATTGCATCACCAAACGCAAATCGCGGTCCGCCGCAAAATAGCCGCCGATAAGCTCGCGCCAACGGCGCTTTTCCGCATCCGATACTTTCGCAAAGCCGTAACCGGGCAGGTCCACAAACCGCGCGGTAGACAGCTTGTAAAAGTTAATAGAAGCCGTTTTACCGGGGGTGGCGCTGGTACGCGCCAAGTTTTTGCGGGACAGCAGTTTATTGATAAGGGACGATTTACCCACGTTAGACCTGCCCGAAAACGCCACTTCGGGCAAGGTATCCGGCGGCAGTTGTTCTGCCAATGCCGCGCTCATTTCAAACTGTGCGGTTTCTATTTTCATACCGTACCTCCCACAAGCGCGGTTTTCAGCACCGTATCTACCTGAGACACAGGTACGAACTTGACGTTTTCTTTCACCTTGGCATCCACTTCGGCAAGGTCGGGGGTGTTCTCTTCGGGGATAATCACCGTTTTCATATGGTGGGTATACGCCGCCATGGTCTTTTCCCGCAAACCGCCGATAGGCAGAACTCTACCGCGCAGGGTAATTTCACCCGTCATCGCCACGTCGCCTTTCACAGGAATGCCTGTCAGTGCGGAGATAATCGCAGTGGCAATAGTGATACCTGCAGAAGGACCGTCTTTCGGGACAGCGCCTTCGGGCACGTGGATATGAATATCCTTCGTTTTATAGAAATCCTTGTCGATATTCCATTGTGCGGCGCGGGAGCGCACATAGCTTATCGCGGTATGCGCCGATTCCTTCATTACGTCGCCCAGAGACCCCGTCAGTTCCACCTTGCCTGTGCCGTCCATAACGGCAACCTCTACAGGCATCGTTTCACCGCCCACTGCGGTCCATGCAAGACCGTTTACCACGCCTACCTGGTCTTTGACAGCGGTGGGGTCGTCACGGTATTTTTTAGGACCTAACAACGTTTCGGGGTCGGACACGGTAACGCTTTTCACCTCACCCGCCACGATACGTTTAGCGGCTTTTCGGCAGATTTTGCCTATGGTGCGTTCTAATTCACGTACACCCGCTTCTCTCGTGTAATTCTCAATAAGAATACGCAATGCGCCGTCGGTAATACGCAGTTGTCTGCCGTTAAGGCCGTTGCGTTTTACCTGTTTTTTCACAAGATAGTCTTTGGCGATATGGAACTTTTCTTCTGCCGTATAGCTCGGCAAATGCAGCATATCCATACGGTCCAAAAGCGGTGCGGGAATAGCATCCGCGTCATTGGCAGAGGTGATAAACATCACGCCCGACAAATCAAAGGGCAGGTCGATATAATGGTCGGTAAAGGTGTTATTCTGTTCCGCGTCCAACACCTCAAGCATCGCAGAGGTCGGATCACCGCGGTAATCACTCGCCATTTTATCGATTTCATCCAACAAAATGAGGGGGTTTTTCACACCCGCCTGCTGAATGGCACGGATGATCCTGCCAGGCATCGAGCCGAGGTAGGTGCGGCGGTGTCCGCGTATTTCCGCTTCGTCATGCACACCGCCCAGCGCTACACGGACATATTTTCTGCCCATTGCTTCCGCCACAGAGCGTGCAATAGAGGTCTTACCGACACCCGGAGGGCCGACAAGGCAAAGTACTTGCCCCCGCATTTCTTCCGAAATACTATGTACCGCCAAGGTTTCCAAAATATGTTCTTTTACCTTTTTGAGACCGTAATGGTCACGGTCCAGCACCTTAGCGGCATGATTGAGGTCAAGATGCAATGCGGTTTCTTTGTTCCACGGCAGATGGATGCAGGTATCCAGATAGTTACGCACTACCGTCGCTTCGTGAGAGCCTGTAGGCATCTTTGCCAATTTATCCACCTCTTTGAGAAGCGCTTTTTCGGATTCCTCGTCAAGGTGCAATGCCAATATCTGCTGTTCGTATTCCTGCGCTTCCTCCAACGGATTATCACCGTCACCGAGTTCCTCGGCAATCACACGCATCTGTTCACGCAGATAATATTCCTTTTGGCTTTGGTCCATACGCTCCTGCACACGGGAATGGATGGACTTTTCTAATTTCAGTACCTCACATTCACGGTGCAGAATGGACATCAGCAGTTCTGCACGACGGACGGTGGGCAAGGTTTGCAGTACGAGGGATTTTTCTTCCACCGGCATCGGCAGATTTGCCGCAATATAGTCGGCAAGGTAACCTGCTTTACGGGCAGTTGCTACCCCCATCATCACGTCAGGTGCTATATCGTCCCCCGCAAGGTCGGCATATTCCGAAAAAGCAATGCGGCATTGACGAATAAGCGCATCTTCGTGTACCGGTTCAAGGTTAGTCGGCTCAGGGCGTTCTCTGACGTTTACCACAAAGAACGGCTCCGCCTTCACAACCTCGGAAATTTTGGCACGATACAAACCCTCTACCAACACGCGGAACGTATCATTAGAGGTTTTTAATATCTGCCGTACTTTTGCCACCACACCTGTGGCATACAAATCTTCAATACCCGGGTCCTCTTCCGCTAAATCACGCTGTGCAATCAGAAAAATAGTCTGATCCACTTCCATACAGTCATTCAGCGCCAATGCGGATTTTTTTCTGCCGATATCAAAATGTAACAGCATACCCGGGAACACCACCACGCCGCGCAAAGGCAACAACGGTAGTGTTGCGGTTTGTATTACTCGTCTTGACATAAACTTTCTCCTTAAAAAATCGACGGCACAAGGTGCCGCCGATTGTAAGCATGTTATACGGACGCCTTGCGTTTTGCTTTGGTTGTACCGCTAAGACGCGCCGCTTTTTTGTCGGGATTACGCACGATTTCGGGACATTCACCCTTTTTCACCGTATCAGAGGTGATGGTCACCTTCTCAATCGTGGGGTCAGAAGGGATTTCAAACATAAGCCCTGTCAGCAATTCCTCCATCACCGAACGCAAGCCACGGGCTCCCGTACCACGTTCGAGCGTCTTTTCGGCAACCGCTTTTAACGCGTCATCGGTAAACACCAATTCCACAGTATCCAATTTAAACAGTTCCTGGTACTGCTTCAACACGGCGTTTTTCGGCTCACGCAGGATGCGTACCAACGCGTCTGCATCCAACGCATCCAACGTGGTCACTACCGGCATACGGCCCACCAATTCGGGGATAAGACCGTATTTTACGAGATCCTGCGGCACCAGCTGACGCAAAAGGTCGGAACGGGTCAAATCCTTTTTAGATTTCACCTCGTTGCCGAAGCCGAGAGCGCCTGTGCCCACGCGTTTCTCAATGGTCTTTTCGATGCCGTCAAATGCACCGCCCAAAATGAACAAAATGTTCGAGGTGTCAATCTGAATAAACTCCTGTTGCGGATGTTTTCTGCCACCGTTGGGGGGCACGTTTGCTACAGTACCTTCTAAAATTTTCAGCAGAGCCTGCTGTACACCCTCGCCGCTGGCGTCGCGGGTAGTCGAAGGGTTTTCGCTACGACGGGAAATCTTATCGATTTCGTCCACGTAGATAATGCCGCGTTCTGCCTTTTTCACGTCAAAATCTGCCGCTTGAATCAAGCGAAGTAAAATATTTTCCACGTCCTCGCCCACGTAACCCGCTTCGGTCAAGGTGGTAGCGTCCGCAATCGCGAACGGCACCTCCAAGGCCTTTGCCAGGGTCTGTGCCAATGCCGTTTTACCGACACCTGTGGGACCTAACAGCAGTACGTTGCTCTTACCCACCTCGGCGTTCATCGTATCCGAGAAGAAAATGCGCTTATAATGGTTATACACCGCTACCGACAACGCAATTTTGGCCGCGTCCTGTCCGATGACGTATTCGTCTAATTTTTGTTTGATTTCGGCAGGGGTAGGCAGCTTCTCAGGCTGTTTTTCCTGCTTTTTATCGGCGCTCTGTCGTTTTGCGGCAGGTTCACCGTCCTCTAAAATGGTACGGCACAGCTCTATGCACTCGTCACAGATATACACACCCGGGCCTGCAATAATGCGGTACACCTCATCCTGTGTTTTTCCGCAGAAGGAGCAAGAAACGGTATACTGTTCATCGTTTTTAGCCACTGTGCACACCTCCTTTTACTAGCCAAAGCATTTTTCAGCGTTTGGTAATGACCTTATCGATAATACCGTAACGCACTGCGTCTTCCGCAGTCATCCAATTATCGCGGTCGGTATCCTTTTCGATAACCTCAATAGGCTGACCGGTCATCTCTGCCAACAACCCGTTCATACGGTTGCGAATGAACAAAATATGGTCCGCCTGAATCTTAATATCCGAGGCCTGCCCTCTGGCACCGCCGAGCGGTTGATGAATCATAATTTCACTGTGCGGCAAAGAAAGGCGCTTACCCTTTGTACCTGCGGCAAGAAGGAATGAGCCCATACTCGCAGCTAAGCCGACACAAATGGTGGAAACATCGCATTTGATGAACTGCATCGTGTCGTAAATTGCCATACCAGCGGAAATAGAACCGCCGGGGCTATTGATATACAGATGGATATCCTTGTCGGGATCCTGCCCTTCCAAATAAAGCAGCTGTGCCACCACCAAGGATGCGGTCGCGTCGTTCACTTCGTCGGACAGCATAATGATGCGGTCGTTGAGCAAGCGTGAAAAGATATCATAGCTTCTTTCGCCGCGGCTGGTTTGTTCCACAACATACGGTACAAGACTCATATTTTCCATAAGAATATCCTCCGTTTCAGTAGGGTAAAACCCTGGTTTCAAAATGGGGCAAATCCCGCACGGCAATATACCGTGCGGGATCGGACAGTTTTAGTTTAGGTAAAGAAACACCGTTCTAATCACGGATTATTTCTTTCTGTTAGTGATTTTTGCGTTTTCCTTCACAAAATCCATCGCCTTCTGTACAGCGAGATCCTGTTTCAAAGCATCTTCGGGAATAAAGGCTTTTACCTTTTCAGGCTCAATCTGATACATTTCAGCCATACGCGCATATTCCGCTTCAATATCTTCAGCAGTGGGCTCAATAGCTTCGAGTTCAGCAATCTTTTCGAGAACGAGACGCAGTTTTACCTTCTTCTCCGCCTGCTCACGATAGCTTTCACGGAAAGCAGCCTGGTCCATACCGGTATACTGCATATACATATCAAGGGACAGGCCCTGAGACTGCAGACGGTATTCGAATTCGCGGATGGATTCGTTGATTTCGTTCTCGTACATAGCGGCAGGTACGTCCGCTTCGAGCAGTTCTACGAGCGCGTTCACAATCTGTTCGGTAACTTCGTCGTCCGCAACAGCCGCACGGCGTTCTTCAAGTTTCTTCTTAGCGTCCTCTTTCAACTCCTCGAGGGTTTCAAAGTCGCTGACGTCTTTTGCAAAGTCGTCATCGAGGGTGGGCAGTTCCTTGGTCTGAATCTCATGCAGCTTGCACTTGAACACAGCGGGTTTGCCTGCCAAATTTTCCGCGTGATATTCTTCGGGGAAGGTCACATTTACGTCGAATTCTTCGTCAATTTTCTTGCCGACAATCTGCTCTTCAAAGCCGGGGATAAACTGACCGGAGCCCAAAACGAGAGAATGCTTCTCCGCTTTGCCGCCTTCGAACGCCACATCATCCACAAAGCCTTCAAAGTCAAAGGTTACGGTATCGCCCATCTCAGCGGCACGGTCTTCTACCGATACCATACGAGAGTTGCGGTCCTGCAGAGTTTTCAGTTCGTTTTCTACGTCTTCTTCGGTCACGGGCGCCACTTTTCTGGTCGCTTTGATGCCTTTGTATTCACCAACCGATACTTCGGGCTTCACAGTGATAACCGCGGTGAATTTGAGACCGTCTTTGCCGACAGACTGTACATCAAAATCAATCTGGTCCTCCACGTAGGTGTAACCGGATTCCTTAATTGCCTCGTCAAGAGCAGTGGGATATACAGCGTTAACGGCAGTTTCATAGAACATACCCTCACCGTACATTTTTTCCACCAAAGCGCGGGGGGCTTTGCCTTTACGGAAACCGGGAACGGTGATGTTCTGGATATCCTTGCGGTACGCCGCCTCGACAGCCGCTTCAAAGGTAGCGGCATCTACTTCAATAGCCAACTCTACGCGGTTATTTTCTTTTTTAGTTGCACTTTTCAAGCTCATTTTTGTTTCCTCCTACTTGCTTTTTACATACGCCAAGGTATTATAGCACACCACTTTATAAAAAGCCATACTTTTTTATAATTTTTTTACTTATTTTGACAAAGGAATATGCAAAGGGACAAAATTCAGTGCATCCGCCGATGCCAACTGCAAACGAATACCATCGATTTCGCCGTTAAACGCCTGCCGTATGCCCGGTCCGTGCACGTGACCGTAGTAGCAACGGGTAACGCCGTACTCCTTCAGCACGTCTAAAAACACCTGACATCGCTCTTCCCCCCACACGGGCGGATAGTGCAAAAAAGCAATCGGTGTCAGTCCCGTAGCTACCGCCGCTTGCGCCGAAGTGCGCAATCTGCCGACCTCACGGTTGAGCACCTTTTGGTCAGCATCCTGCTCCGCGTCGTAAAACCAACCGCGCGTACCGCACACGGCTACCGCGTCTTCCACCGCTACTGCATCGTTATGTAAGATTCGCAGGGTGGAAAAACCGTTTTCTTCAAAAAACGCGTCCATTTTGCGGCGGGTACACCACCAATAATCGTGATTCCCCTTCATCAGCAGTTTTTTGCCCGGCAATGTGTCCAAGAAGGCGAAATCCGCCTTTGCTTCTTCCAGCGTCATCCCCCAAGAAATATCACCGGGAATCACCACTGTATCGGTGTCGCTTACCACTTCTCGCCAATGGGTTTCTAAACGCTGTTCGTGGGCATCCCACCCGCCAAACACATCCATCGGTTTATCGGTGGACAGTGACAAATGGGTATCCCCTATCACAAACAAAGACATAGTTAGTCCTCAATACCCAGCATACCGTATACAACCGCCTGCTGTTCTTCTCTGCCGCAGATTTCGGGGAAGCGTACTTCCTTTTCACGCAGAGACAACAAAGAGGCAGGCGCGGCAACACCGCTTACTTTTTGTAAAAGTTCTACCTTTTCAAACTCATCCGCTTTAGCGGCATCCGCACCGAGTGCAGACAGTACGCTGGCAGAAAACTTGTAAGGATTGGCGGTGGAAGCGATAACAGTCGGGGTGGTATCCCCTGTTTTTGCACGGTAATCTTCATATACGCGCACCGCAACCGCCGTGTGCGTATCCAGCAAATAGCCCTTATTTTCAAAGGTTTCACGAATAGTACGGGCAACCGCCTCATCGTCGCTGTAACCGCCCACAAAGCGTGCTTGCAGTTTTTCAAGAACATTGGCAGGAACGGTATAGTGACCGTCGGTTTTGAGTGCGTCCATCATTGCGGCAACCGCTGTGTCGTCACAATCGGTCAGGTCATACAGCAATCTTTCCAAATTGGAAGAAATGAGAATATCCATAGACGGAGAGGTGGTGGTATAGAACTCGCGACGGCGGTCATATACACCCGTCTCGATAAAGTCGGAAAGCACGTGATTTGCGTTGGAAGCGCAGATAAACTTGTTAACCGGCAGTCCCATTTTAGACGCATAGTATGCCGCCAAAATATTACCGAAGTTGCCGGTCGGCACCACCACGTTAATGGGGTCACCCATAGCGATTCTGCCTTCTTTGAGAAGGTCGCAATAGGCAGATACATAGTAGATAATCTGCGGCACTAAGCGGCCCCAATTGATGGAGTTGGCACTGCTGAACATCATATCGTGTTCCGCAAGCTTCGCCTTCACATCCGCGTCGGTGAAGATGGTTTTTACACCCGTCTGTGCATCGTCAAAGTTACCGCGAATGGCACACACCGCGACATTACCGCCCTCTTGGGTGGTCATCTGCAGCTTTTGCATCGGGCTGACACCCTTTTCGGGGTAGAACACCAAAATGCGGGTATGGGGCGCATCCTTAAAGCCTTCCAACGCCGCTTTGCCGGTATCACCCGAGGTGGCAACCAAAATGATAATTTCCTTGCCCTTGGCAGTCTTACCAACCGACACACGCATAAAGTGCGGCAGAATCTGCAGCGCCATATCTTTGAACGCACAGGTAGGACCGTGCCACAGTTCAAGAATATGTTCTCCGTCTTCCAGGGTGGTAACAGGCGCGGGATGTGCGCCGAATTTTTCTTCTGTATACGCGGCATTGACACATTCCGCTACCTCTTGTTCGGTAAAATCGGTAAGGAATTTACCGAGAATAAACGCGGCGCGTTCGGTATAGGTCTTGTCGGCAAGCGCCGCAATATCTGCCGCGGTCAGTGCGGGAAAGTTTTCGGGAACAAACAAGCCGCCTTCCTCGGAAATACCGCGCGCGACAGCGGTAGCGGCGCTCACGGTGACGTTACTGTTTCTTGTGCTTTTGTAGTTCATGTCCAACATCCTTTTCAACCGTAACCGAAGGGTTACGTAGAATTTACTTTTTACAACCCGTTTTCCGCTTCGAATGCGGCGGGAAAATGGGTAATACTTTTGTAGCAAAGTGGGTCTTGTGCATCATCCATCACCACCGAAATCACGTCAAACCGCGGTTGCAGCTTTGTGGGATGGTTTTGCAGGTACAGCGCCGCCGTACGCAGAATTTTTTGTTGTTTTTCGGCGGTGACTGCTTCTTGCGGTGTGGAGATTGCCGCGCTGTTACGCTGCTTTACCTCCACGAAAGCAATATATTTACGGTTAGCGGCGATTATGTCAATCTCCCCAAAGCGGGTACGGTAGTTTGCCGCCAGCAACGTATACTTATGTTCACGCAAATATCGCGCCGCCAACAATTCGCCGACAGCACCCTTTGAAAGTCTTGCCATCAGCCTTTCCCCTGCTTTTCAAAGAAGCTGCGCAAGAAGGTTAAACGATGTACGGGAGAAGGGCCATATCGTTCCAATGCCTCATAATGTGCCTTGGTACCGTATCCTTTATGCGCCGCAAAACCGTATTGCGGATACTGTGCGTCCAATTCCAACAAATGGCGGTCACGGCTGACCTTCGCAAGAATGGAAGCCGCCGCAATAGACGCTGACAGGCTATCCCCCTTTACAACCGTCTCACACGGCACGACAAGACCGCTCGGCGCACGGTTGCCGTCAACGAGCGCAAACTGCGGTGCCGTTTGCAGTCCTTCGACCGCGCGGCGCATCGCCAGAAAGGTTGCCTGCAAAATATTATGGGTATCGATTTCCTCCACCGATGCGGTAGCGATACAATACGCTAGAGCGGTATCGCATATCACATCAAAAAGCGCTTCACGCTTTTTCTCGGAAAGCTTTTTGGAATCGTTAACACCGTCAATAATCGGTTCGGGCGGTAATATCACCGCGGCGGCATACACCGGGCCTGCCAACGGGCCGCGTCCTGCTTCGTCTACACCGCAAAACAAGCCCGCCTCGCTGTCGCGATAGGCATTATCAAACTCATAATTGGTCATTCTACCGTATCCTCCGGAAATTCCAAGGTCAGCGTACCGATTTTGGCAGAGCGGTATTCGTCAAGCAGCATAATCGCCGCGCGTTCGGTATCCACCTCGCCGCCGCGTACCAGCATACCACGTTTTCTGCCCACCGCCTGTAACAGTTCCCAGCTATCTTCGGTCAGGTCGGCATCGGTCAGCTTATAGCGCTTTTGCAACAATTCGGGATACCCTTTATACAACGTATCCAACAGCAAACACGCCATTTCTTCAATATCTAAAATCTGGTCCTTGATAGCACCCGTAAATGCCAAGTGACGTGCCACTTCCACATCCTCAAACTTCGGCCACAGTACGCCGGGGGTATCTAACAGCTGCACACCGCCGTCCACCACAAACCATTGATTATTGCGGGTAACACCGGGGCGGTCTTCCACCTTCGCTTTACCGCCTGCGGTCAAGCGGTTGATAAATGAAGATTTTCCCACATTGGGAATACCCACCACCATCGAGCGCACAACGGGGTTTTTCATCCCCTTTGCGACCTTAGCATCTATCTTATCCTTCAGCAATTCACGGAGCAAAGGCACATATTTTTGCATACCCGCACCCGTTTTACAATCGGCGGTCATTGCCGCAAAGCCCTGTTTCTTAAAATACGCAATCCATCGGCGGGTGGCCTCGGGGTCTGCCATATCCGCCTTATTGAGAATAATCAACCGCGGTTTAGAAGCAGTCAGTGCATCCAATTCGGGGTTACGGCTACTGACAGGAATACGGGCATCAATAACTTCGGTCACTGCATCCACAAGGGACAGCGCCTCACCGATTTTACGGCGCGTTTTCGCCATATGTCCGGGAAACCATTGTATCTGTGCTTTTTGTTCCATATCCTGTCACCTCCTCAAATCAACCGATAGTGCCGATATCCGCAATCGGTAATACGCGGAAAATTGCCTTGCCCATAATATCGTCTTTATGTACTGCACCAATGCCGTCAAGGTCACGGCTGTCGTGAGAATTTACGCGATTATCCCCCATCACAAACACGCTGTCTTCTGGCACGGTATACGGCCCCGTAAAGCCGTACAGTGTCGGGGTAGAAAAATCAAGATACGGTTCTTCTAACACCTGGCCGTTGAGAATCACCTCTTCGGTTACGGGGTCAATCGCTATCGTGTCGCCCTCTTTTGCAATCACACGTTTAATCAGCGGCGCATCATCACCTTGTTGTACCACAACAATGTCGCCGTATTGCGGTTCGTTATAAAACGCATTTACCATCAGCAGGCTGTCTTTGTTATGCAAGGTATTCAGCATCGAGTCACCGTCCACCGTTACCATACGGAAAAAGCAGGCGCAAAACACCGTTGCGAGAAGCATTGCAAAGATAATGGCTTCCGCCCATTCGTATAGCGAACGGCGGGACTGTTTTTCCTGCTCCTCTACCGACAGCAATTCTTGCTTTTCTTCCATTTTGCCGCCCCCTTACTTCACAAGGCCGAAACGGTTCATAGGCCAAACGCGCCATACCGCTTTTCCAACCACGTCCTCGGTGTCCACAAACCCGATTTCCTCCGAGCGGCTGTCCTTGGACACGCCGCGATTATCACCGAGCACAAAGATATACCCTTCGGGCACGGTCACTTCCCCTTCCATATCCTTCGGAGAAGTAGGGCTCGAAACGTATTTTTCGGTCAACGGTTCGCCGTTACGGTACACGATACCGTTAACGCCGTCAATACGGATAGTATCCCCCGCCACACCGATGACGCGCTTCACAAGCGGGTCCTGTGTATAACGGTCAATAACCACAATATCCCCGTGGGACGGTTTATAAAAATGGGTGGTCAAAATCAAACGTTCCTGTGTATACAAGGTGGGCTGCATAGAGTCGCCTACCACACCCGCTACACGAAACACAAAGGTAAACAGTAGCACCAGCAACAGCATCGCGAACAAAATCGTTTCCGCATATTCGTATACCGTTTTCAAAAACGTTTTACCTGCCGCGGTGGTTCCTGCCACGCTCGGTTTTTTCGCATGACGTGCTGACACAGCCATTCCTCCTTGCTCAAAAGTCATCCATTTTACAGTATAACATATATTTTTGAATAAATAAAGAAAAAAAGGGACAAAAATTGTCCCTTTTTCGAAAAAATTTCGGCAACCTTATTTAATGAGTTCTTTAACCTTGGCAGCCTTGCCCACACGGTGACGCAGATAGTACAGCTTGCTTCTGCGAACTTTACCGCGGCGAACAACCTTCACAGCGGCAACGTTGGGGGAATGTACGGGAAATACTCTTTCCACGCCCACACCGTAAGATACGCGGCGTACGGTAAAGGTGCTGGAGACACCGCTGCCTTTTTTCGCAATAACGGTACCTTCAAACGCCTGAATTCTTTCGCGTTCGCCTTCACGGATTTTGACATCAACGCGTACAGTATCGCCGATCTCAAACGCCGGGATTTCGGTTTTCAGGCTTTCGCCCGCAATCAGTTTCAATGCATCCATGTTCTGATCCTCCTAAAATTTTCAGACATTCATACCGCTTTTACGGCAGAGGACTATCCGCTTTAATGTCGTGCTTTCGCTGGCATTAAACCCCACAAAATACCGTAATATTCTGCGGACACCAAAACACTCGTAACATATTAACACACATTTTTGCAAATTGCAAGTATTTTTTTAGATTTATTTGAAATCTTTTCCGTCTGCAAGATACAAACCCGTACGGGTCACCGAAAACGAGGGTGCTTGTCCCGTTTTGGCACCCAGCGCGGCAATCAGCAAGGTGGGATTCACCGTGTTTTCACTGCTTACAGGCAACTGCACCACCACACGACAGCCCTTATCGGTTGCCGTTACAACAGCTTCCCGGAACGCAGGACGTATGTCAATCGTTTTCATTGTTTTCTTTTTGGTGCGCTTTTCTACTAATATTTCAGATTGTGCGAGCAGGGCGGTTACCGTCTCAGCGGGCAACGCAATATCCATATAATAGCCCGCCAACTGCAGATCACGCACCTTATGTACCGCTTCAAAGGTTTCACGTACGTGAAAGCCTTCGGGTAACGCGGCGTTCATACGAGCGGTAACCTCTGCAAAGGGCATATCCTCCAACAAACGGATTTCCATAATCTCGCCTAAACTCTCAAAGCCGAGAGACAGCGGAGAGGCAAAGGTTAAATACGGATGGCGGTTAAACCCCTCGGTATACCACAGCGGAATCCCTGCACGACGTACCGCACGGGTCATCATACGGTTAATATCCAGGTGAGATGTGTATTTCGCCCGTCCCGTTTTGGTGAATAACAGTCTAACGGTTTTCAACACAAATCCCTCCTTTGAAGCAAGCAGCACCGCAACCACTGCATTTTTCACGGCAGTTGGGAGTTGTTACACTCTGATGTGCTTTTTCGTTTTCACACTGCAAGAACGCCTTGCTGACACCGTAATCAAGATGCTCCCACGGAAACACTTCCGTGTAGTCGCGTCGGCGGTTAGCATAAAACGCAGGGTCAAGGTCAACCGTTTTCAACACATCCAGCCACGCATCAAAATCAAAGTTTTCCGACCACGCATCCAGATTAAAACCGCGACGGTGTGCCTCCGCCAACGCTTTTCCCAACCGGCGGTCACCACGCGCAAACACCGCCTCTATAAAGCTGGTTTTTGCATCGTGCCAACTGAGCGAAATCTTACGGGTGGTCACAGCGGCATACAGAGCCTGTTGTTTTTCCTCCAATTGCTCCAACGTATCCTGCGGCTCCCATTGGAAAGGTGTAAAAGGCTTGGGCACAAAGCAGGAAACACTCACCGAAACGGTCACGCCCTTGCCCTTTTGACGGTCGGGGGTGTTGTAATAGACGTTAACAACCTTTTGTCCGAGTTCCGCGATACCGCGGATATCTTCTGCCGTTTCGGTGGGCAAGCCGTTCATAAAGTACAGCTTTACAGCGGTCCAGCCGCCCGCAAAAGCACGGCGCGCAGTCTCCAGGATTTCAGCCTCGGACAGATTTTTATTGATGGCATCGCGCAAGCGCTGTGTACCCGCTTCGGGCGCAAAGGTAAGACCGCTGCGGCGCAAAACATTCAAGCGTTTGGCAAGCTCCTCGGAAAAACCGTCCACGCGCAGTGACGGCAGTGAAATATTTACCTGCTCTTTCTCCGCCCATTCCAGCAAGCGCGGCAACAGCACTTCCAACTGTGTATAGTCACTCGTGGAAAGTGATGCGAGAGAAAACTCCTCGTACCCCGTATTGGCGCACAGCGTGTGGCTCTGTTTATCAATGGTTTCCACGCTCTTTTCGCGCACGGGGCGATAGATAAAGCCCGCCTGACAGAAGCGACAGCCGCGGATACACCCACGGAAAATTTCGCTCATTGCGCGGTCGTGTACGATTTCGGTAAAGGGTACTACAAAGTTATCGGGATAGTATGCTGTATCCAGATCCTTGATGATGCGTTTGCGTACGGTCGCAGGCACATCAGCATTTGGTGTAATCGTCTTCACCCTGCCGTCTTCATAGTAGGTAACATCATAAAAGGCGGGAACGTATACACCCTCAATATGTGCCGCGTCCAGCAAAAACGCTTGTTTGTTATATCCCTTTTGCTTGTGTTCACGGTAAAGGTCGTTCAGCTCAATATTGACCTCTTCCCCCTCACCCAAAATGAAGATATCAAAGAAATCACAAAGCGGTTCAGGATTGCAGGTGCACGGGCCGCCTGCAATCACCAACGGACTGTTCTCATCGCGCTCCTTCGCCAAAATCGGAATACCCGCCAAAGACAGCATATGCAAAACGGTCGGATAGCACATTTCATACTGCAACGTAAACCCGACAAAATCAAAATCTTTAATGGGGTCACGGCTTTCGAGTGCAAACAGCGGAATATTATTTTCCACCATCTTCTGCTCCATATCCTTGTCGGGAGCAAACACCCTTTCGCACCACGTATCCGCTTCTCGGTTGTACAAACCGTACAGTATCTTCATACCGAGATGGGACATACCCACCTCATATAAGTCGGGAAAGCAAAACGCAAAACGGATAAGCACATCCTTCGCGTCCTTCATCACACTGCCGAGCTCTCCACCGCTATAGCGCGCAGGCTTTTGTACCTCGGGCAGAATTTTCTCAATATCCAGCGGCATAGTAAATACCTCCTATCACAAAGAGATATTTTACCACATTCTTTTGGCTTTTTCAATGCTTAAAAAACAGTAAAAATATCAAATATACATCTACCGCAAGAAGGGATATGTTATAGCCGCTTTGTATCAGCACCAAAAAACCAACCACACCGAGCGGAAACACCGTACAAAGTGACATTACGCGCAACACCGTTTCCGCTTTGTGAGGCGACAAACGGCGGTGCAGTACACACTGCAGCATCACACCGCCGTCCAACGGGAACACGGGCAACATATTCAATGCCGCCATCGCGAAATGCACCGCCGCGGCATACCCCTTTGCCGACAGGAGCAAAAGCGCACTGCACATAAAATTAACGGCGGGTCCACCCGCCGCTATCAAGAACTCATCCCGCAAGGAAAGGGAAAGATTTGTACCCTTCTCTATCCGCATACCGAAAACACCCACCGTCACACGCCGCGGAAGGGTACGCCGCGTCAGCATTACCGCCAAATGCCCACATTCATGCAAAAGAGAAGCCGCCAGACATCCGGCGGCAATCCCTTTAGGTTCATATAGCAGCAAAACGGCAAGCAAGCAGAAGAAAAGCGGACTTACCGTTACCTCTGTTCCCGTTTTATCCATTGGCGGTCGGTGCGGTGGTTGGTGCAGTGGTACCGTCGGTTGTTTCATACGTTTGGTCGGGTGTACGTTCAGCAAAAGCAGCCACCACCGTTTCCATCAACGCATTGTTTTCAAGTGCGCCGTAAAAGGCCGTCTTCAACGCGGTAAAACCGTCCCCTCCCAACACACGGAACAACCAAAACAGTAACACCAACACAGCACAGCAGATACTTTGTACTAACAGCAGGCCCAACCGTCCCCGTCGCTTACGCGTCGGGGGTACAGTAACCGCTTCTTCAAACAACGGTTTATATTGTTCTTCCATATCTTCACCTATACAATAATACAAATCAGTCCGTTACACCCTTCGTTAATGACACGCTCTACCGTTTCTTTTATTTTAAGGCGTGCTTCAGTCGGCATATGGTGCAACTTATTGTGCAAGCCCTCGTTAACAAGTCCATACAGGGAGGTGCCGAAAATGTTGGATTCCCAAATCTTTTCGGGACTTTCCTCAAACTCTTTAAGCAGGTACGCCACAAGGTCTTCGGATTGCTTTTCACTACCCACAATCGGGGAAACCTCGGTCTCAATATCCGCGCGCAACAGATGAATAGACGGTGCCGCGGCACGTAAGCGCACCCCATATCTGCCGCTTTGCTTAATGATTTCGGGCTGCTCTAAAGTCATCTCCTCCACGTCGGGCATAACAATCCCATAGCCCGTGGCTTGTGCCTCCTCCAGCGCACCACGGATACGTTCATACTTTTTACAGGTGTCTGCCATTTGCATCAAAGCGGTCATCAATTCGCCTTCATCCTTCAGAGAAATACCGGTGGTTTCCCCTAAAATCTGATAAAACAGCGTGGGATCTACCGTTACCTGCAAATGTGCACTGCCCGTTCCGAGGTCCACGCCGGATACCTTTACCGTATCCACGTAACGGCAGCTTTCCATACAATTTCCCATCTGCTTTACTTCACTGATCTTCTCCACTGTCGTAGCCGCCGCACGCACGGCGTCAAGCACCGCACGGCGAACGGGGTGCTCTCTCTCCAAGGTCAGCAGCCAGCGCGGCAGTGACACCCGCATCTCCTCCACAGGGAATTCAAATAAGATCTCGCGCAACACATCCAACAATTCCGTTTCGCCCATTTCACGGCAATTTACCGCTATAACGGGCGCCGCATACTGTTCCCGTAAGGACATGGCAAGCTGCTGTGTCTCTTGCTGTTCGGGGTGCATAGAATTGAGCAACACCACAAACGGCTTGTTAATACCTTGCAGCTCCGCAATCACCCGCGCCTCCGCCTCGGCATATTCCGTACGCGGAATATCGGTAATACTGCCGTCGGTGGTCACCACCAAGCCAATGGTAGAATGTTCGGATATCACCTTTGCCGTGCCCATTTCCGCCGCCATATTAAACGGGATTTCCTCATCAAACCACGGTGTTTTCACCATACGCGGCTGTTCATCCTCAATATATCCCAACGCTGACGGCACAATATACCCAACACAATCAATAAGCCTTACCTGCATACCCACGTGGTCACCAAGCGTAATCTCAGCGCCCTGTTCGGGTATGAATTTAGGCTCGGTGGTCATAATGGTGCGCCCCGCCGCGGATTGCGGCAGTTCATCGTTCGCGCGGGTGCGCTGGTATTCATTATCCATGTGCGGTAAAACCAGCGTGTCCATAAAACGCTTTATAAAGGTGGATTTTCCCGTGCGTACAGGGCCGACCACACCGATATAAATATCACCGCCCGTGCGCATAGCAATATCTTTATAAATATCCGTACCTGTCACCATACTGTTTCCTCCTATTTTCAGCAAATGCATTGGCTACATTGGTACATCTATATTGGGCAACAGGACATAATATTCCCACACAGCAAAAAAATCGGGGCAAAGCCCCGATTTTTACTGACTATTTATGATATTTGCCGCCGCTGGATATTTGAAACGCGCGGTAGATTTGTTCTAACAGCATTACCCGCGCCAACTGATGTGGAAAGGTCATCGGCGACATAGAAAGTCGTAGCGTTGCCGCCGATTTCACCGCGTCAGACAACCCGCAGGAGCCTCCGATAATAAACACCACATCACTTTTGCCGTCCACCGCAAAGCGTTCCAACGTCGCGGCAAGGGTGGGAGACGGCATTTCTTTCCCTTCGATACACAGCGGTATCACAGCAGCGCCCGCAGGGATTTTTGCCAAAATGCGTTTGCCTTCCGCCTCCAGGGTTGCCGCTATCTGCGCCGCTGACGGCGTATCGGTCATACGCTCTTCCGCCAATTCTATTACCTGTAATTTACAAAACGCAGAAAGCCGTTTTGTATATTCCGCCACGGCATCACGCCAATAGCGTTCTTTGAGATTGCCGATACACAGCACCGTCACACGCAACATTCGCTTCTTCCTTTCAAAGCAGGGTCACACCGCGGCTTGACACAGGTGCCGCCGCACCCAACAGATAATCCCGACCGCTTTGCATACCTTCATTTGAAAGTGCGGACAACGCGGTTTGCTTTGCCAATGCGGGCGTATTGTTTTGTTCACTGAGATGTGCTAACACAAAGCGGGAAACGCCCGCTTTTGCCAAGGATGCCACCGACTGCGCACACATCACGTTGGAAAGATGTCCCCTATCGGATAAAATACGTTGTTGCAGATGCAACGGATATGTTCCCGCACGCAGCATACCGATATCATGATTGGATTCAATATGTACCAAATCGCATTGGGAAAGCAGTCTCTCCACTTCATTGCGCATAACACCCATATCGGTAGCAATACCGATTTTGCGTTCATCCGGCAATTGCACGCAAAAGCCCATACTTTCCCGCGCATCGTGCGGTGTGTGAAACGGTGTAACCTGTAATTCACCGATAGAGACCGCCGCCGTATGCAACGGAACAACATCGCTGTTTGCGCTCACCTGTCCTTCTTCCAACAAAGCAGACAGCGTACCCTCCGACGCATATACCGTCCAGCCGTACTGTTTGGTCAGTACCCGAAGTCCTGCAATATGATCACTATGCTCATGGGTAATACACACACCCCAAATGGTTCGCGGGTCGATTTCACGCGCTTCAAGCGCCTCCCGAATACGTTTAGCAGACACACCGACATCCACCAAAATGCCGCCGTTTGCCGTACCCACATATGTAGAATTCCCTTTACTGCCACTAAACAAGGAACAGTATTTTGCCATATTTTTCACCTCAAAAAAAACCGCGAAACCGCGGTTTTTCTTTTCTTATGATACACATTATACATCCACTTCACTGATATCCGCGCCGAGCGCACGTAATTTTTCAACGATGTTCTCATAGCCACGTTTAATAAAATGAATGTTTTCGATTTCGGTGGTGCCTTTTGCCGTAAGGCCGGCAATAACCATCGCCGCACCCGCACGCAGGTCAAGCGCTTTCACCGTTGCCGCCGTCAACCGTTCTACACCTTGAAAAACAGCAACCGAGCCGTCCACCTCTACCTCTGCACCCATACGGCGCAGCTCTTCGATATAGCGGAAGCGGTTATCCCAAACATCTTCTATAAGAATGCCTGTCCCGTCAGCAATCGACAGCAACGCGCCAATCTGCGGCTGCATATCGGTCGGAAAACCGGGATGAGGTTTGGTTTTCACCTGACAAGCATGCAGTCGTCCGTTTGCAGAAACATATACCGCATCATCATATTCCTCGACCGTCACACCCATCTTTTCCAACTGCTCCGTGATGGATTTCAGGTGATGCGGTGTCACGTTTTTTATCAACGCTTCGCCGCCTGTGGCAACAACCGCCGCCATATACGTACCGGCTTCAATCTGATCGGGAATCACAGAATAAGTAGTCCCGTGGAGACGTTCAACGCCACGGATCTTAATGATATTTGTACCTGCGCCGCGCACATCCGCACCAATGGAGTTCAAGAAGTTCGCAAGGTCAACAACATGCGGCTCTCTTGCCGCGTTTTCAATCACCGTCAAGCCGCGTGCTTTCACAGCCGCCAACATAATATTCATGGTGGCGCCTACCGACACCTTCTTGAAATTGATAAAGTTGCCGACAAGCTTGTCCGCAGAAACCTGTATCACAATCTGCTCCAAGCCTGCCACATTGGTATATGCCTCGGTTATTTCACCCACAGTAGGCGAAGCCGCTTTGGTTATTTCGGCACTGAGACGGGTCGCATCCTCCTTGGAAACACCAAGTTCAGACAGTTCTTTCACCCGTGTACCAAATGCCGACAGCTGCGCCACGTCCGCGCCCAAGGCAGAAAAGCCCAGCAAATGCATATCAATCGGGCGAACACCAAAATTGCAACCACCGGGCATCGGCACCTGTGCCACGCCGAAGCGGCCGAGTAACGAGCCGAGAAAATAATACGATGCGCGCATACGGTTTGCCAGATTGGTGGGAACCTTATGCGAATCAATCGTACGCGGATCAATTTCTACTGTAGAAGAATCTATACGGCGAACGGTAGCGCCAAGCGCTTCCAAAATTTCAAGCGTTAATACAACATCACTGATATTCGGAAGGTTTTCAATCAAACAAACGTCTTCGGCTAAAACCACAGCGGGAAGAATAGCAACTGCGGCGTTTTTGGCACCGCTGACAGCCACTTCACCGTGCAAGCGATTGCCGCCTGTGACGCGGAACTTTTCCATCGGTTCCCCTCCTTGTTTTTCTATATAAAAACCGAAAAATCGTCGAAAAATCAAACATATTTTACATACAATATCAGTATAGCACAATATACAGAAAAAAGCAAACATATTTTTCGACAACAGTTACCGACATCAAGCGTTCCGCAACGCGACGGCAGGCGGCAAGGCAGCGGCTTTTTGAGCAGGATATACGCCGAAAACAACACCTAAAAATATCGAGAACAAGACGATGCCGATGATGGTGGCAACAGAAACCGTAACAGCAATACCGCTTACAAGTGCCGCCACTAAAGCAAACAGCAAGGCAAAAGCAACACCCGCCAGGCTTCCTGCGAGGGTCAGCAGTATCGCCTCGGTCATAAACTCCCACATAATGCGTCTGCCTGTGGCACCGACCGCTTTTTTTATGCCGATTTCACCTGTACGTTCATGCACCGACACAAGCATCACCGTCATAATACTCATACCCGCTACAAGCAAAGAAACGGCGCTGATAACTTTCAGCACCAACGCAATAATATCCATCAACCGCTCTAATTTATCCCGCTGTGTGGCAAGGTTGTCCAGCGTATACGTGGTATCCCCCATATCACTGCCTGTCAGCATACGCTGTAACGCCGCCCGTGTCTTATCCATTTTTGCACCGTCTGCAATGCGTACGGCAATCCTGTCAAATGTATCGTTGCCCGTCATTTCTTGCAAGGTTGTATACGGAAAATACACCATATACGGAATATATCCGGCTACATTCTGCATCACGCTGCTTCCGGCCTTGGAGACCCCCACCACCGTAAAGGTTTGGGTTGTGTCTCCCACGCACAGCGTCAATGTTTTACCCACAATATTCTCTCTGTTATATGCATTTTTAGCCACTGCCTCATCTACGACACAAACATTACCGGCGCCGCTGATATCGCCGCGTTCCAACAAGCGTCCGTGTAATACCTCCAGAGAAATTACCTGGTCAGCCCCCGCGTCAATACCGCAAGCCGCCACAAATGTGTCAAGCGTGCCAATACGTGCGGTTGTCACCCGCACGGCCAGCGGCATAGCGCTTTCCACACGGTACAGCGAACGGATACGCGTCAAAGCGTCTTCGTTCAGCGCATCCTGCGCATCAGCGGACACCGCAATACCGTCAAGACCCATGCCGTTCAGCTCCTTGCCGATAATCGCCTTTCCCGTATCGCCCAAAATCGAAACCAACGTGATAAGCAGTGTGCCGACACCGATGCCCGCCACCGTCAACAGGGTGCGTAACCACTTTTTGCGCAGGTTTTTTACCGTGCTTTTAATCAGTTCGGTCATCTGTTTCCTCCTCTGCCTGCAACGGTGTTTTTCCGTCCACCAAATCGGGTGATAAAATCAGCAATTCCCCCTCCGAAAACCCGTCGGTGACCAAATACCCGTCAACCCGTTCCGCGTGCGGTGTGATAATCCGTTTTTCCGCCGTTTCTCCTCGTAATATATACACATACTCTCGGTTGTCTTCATCCTGTTCGACCGCCGCGTACGGTAAAATCATACCGTTATAAACGGTATCCACCGTCACGGTTCCGGTCGCATTCAAGCCAACCCGCAACGAATCATCCGCCTCCCCTTCGGCAAGGGTCACCACCGCTTCCACCACCGTCTCTGTCGCTGTCCCGTTCAGACCTGTCTTGGCAACAGACGCAATATCGGTCACCGTACCCATATACGCCGATTTACGAAAACCCACACCCGAAACCAAAACCGCTTGTCCTTTTTCAATCAAACGAATATGCCGTTCGGGGACCGCCAGCCGTACGCACACCGAAAGCGGTGCTTCTACTTCAACGGCTGTTTCTCCTTTTTCCAAAACAACGCCCTCTCTGGCCGTCATTCTGCGTACCCGTCCGTCACACGGCGCGGTAACCGTCTCCGAAAACGACCCTGTCATCGCCGCTTGTACAGCCGCGGCGCCGTCCGCATCCGCTAACGCCTGCAAGGTAGAGGACATATCCACCGTAAACAGAATATCTCCCTTTTTAACCGTATCCCCTTCCTTAACCTTTACCTCACCCACCACGACGTCGGCAGGTAATGTGATTTCGGTTTGGCCGTTTTTCTCTACCTTCCCTTTACAGGTCACCGTTTCCTGCACCGTCACCCCGTGTAATGCCTGTGTTTTGACCGTGATACTTTTTTTCATTGGTCGCAACAGAAGTAATCCAGCCACAGCACCGATAATTGCCACACTCAACCACACAAATTTTTTCAAAATCTGCCCCGCCTTCCCATAAGGTATCACCTATTCTCTCAGCATAGTTTTGAGCAAAACGGTAACAAATATGTGTCATAAAAAAACAAAAAAACATCGCTTGCCGACCGACAAGCGATGTTTTTTCTATTGTATGTAATTTTCTTTTCCGATGCCGAACAATTTCCGTAAAATACCGCCAAGCAAACGGGGACTTTTCACTAAAACTACGCGCATACCCACATCTCCGTTCAATATTTTACGCAGGAGCAACCGGTTAATACAAGCGCCAAAGCCACCAGCACCAACACACATTTTGCAGGCAACACCGTCGCCGCCAAAAGACCGACACCAAACGCGACGCAAGCCCCGCCGGCTTTATAGGTACGTTTCACCGCAAACCCTCCGTTTCTGTGCGGTCAGCCAACCCCTTGGGCCGTTGCTCCCCCGCTGTTAACAGAATATGCGGTGACACAAAAAAAGTGTCAATCTTTTGAAACGCAAAGCAATAAAGTGCCTTTATCAAACGATAAAAACGCGTTCTCTGCCACAGCACAGTTGCTCACACACAGCGGATTCTTGCTTTCCAAGGTAAAATTTTGCAACGGATACTGCACCCCGTCAAGTGTCAGCCCTTCCACCGTTTCGGTCATGGCAAACACCGAAAAGCCGCCCTTATGCAAAGCATATTTGCCGGGCAACAGCACCGAAAGGGTGTTTTGTCCGTCCGCAAGCGTTACGTTACAGCCTTTTTCGGTCATCAAGCGTGCCGCAAGTAACGCCGCAACCGTATGGTCCAATCTGCCGCCAAGACAACCGAGTAGTAAAAACTCACGGTAACCGCGAGAAAACAACAACGCCATTGCCGCATGGGTATCTGTCACATCTTTTTCGACAGGCAGACGCACGCATTCCCCTTCTACCTCGCGCGGTGCAGAAGAATCAAAATCCGCCACCGTCACTTGCGGGGTTAAGCCCAATGCCGCCGCCAAGCGGTATCCGCCGTCCGCAACAACCACGGTATCATCTGTTCGCAGTAATGCTTTCAGCGGCTCTATATCACCAAACGGCGCCGCACCGCAAATCACACAGCGATTCATTTGTTTTCCCATTCCTTTTTCGTTTTGAGTTGCTCATATAAAGCCACGTAGCTTTCATAGCGGGAAGCGGCAATATCCCCCGCCTCCACCGCCGCCCGTATGGCGCAAGACGGCTCTTTTGTATGCGTACAGGTGGCAAAGCGACACTGTCCGAAATACTCCTCAAATTCCCTAAAACAGTAGAAAAGGCGGTCTTTGTCCAGCGTATCCTCCACCATTCCCACGTCCAGAGAAGAAAAGCCGGGCGTGTCCGCGATGCGCGCTGTACCTACCGTCAAAATGGTGGCACAACGGGTGGTATGTCTGCCGCGACCGAGCTTTTTGCTGATTTCTCCCGTTTCTAAATCAAACCGCGGGTCAATGGCATTCAAAATGCTGGATTTTCCGACCCCCGAATTGCCTGTAAACGCCGCCGTTTTTCCTTGCAGCAAATCATACAAAGGGCGCACCGTATCAGGCTGTTTGGCGGACACCGCAAAGCAGGTGAAGCCCGCCTGTCTATACAGTTTCAGAATATCACTGCCGTCTTTTAAGTCGGTCTTATTGATAACCAAAACGGGTTCAATGCCCTTTTGCTCTGCAATCGCTATCATTTTATCAATAACCTGCAGATTGGGGGCGGGGTCAGCCACCGACACCACAATCACCAGCATATCCACGTTGGCGACAGGCGGACGCAACAGGAAGTTGCGACGTGGCAAAATAGATTCCACTGTGCCGTTTTCGGCGTCCTGCACCGTTATTTCCACCATATCCCCTGCTACGGGAGAAATGCCCTGTTTGCGGAAATTCCCCCTGGCTTTACAGGTATATACCGCATCGGCGACCTCTACATAGTAGAAGCCGCCGATTCCTTTGACAATAATCCCTTTTTTCGTTTCCTTCATCATGCTTACTCTTCCCCGGCCGCAGTAGTTGTTGCGGTGGTGTCATCTGCCTTTGTGGTGGTTCCGGAGGTAGACTCAATAAAGGACATTTCACCCACCTGCTGTGCGGTACCGGCCGCGCCGTGTACCGTATAGCTGGTATACACCTGATAATTAGAGGTGCCCGCAGGCGCAATCTTAACCGTTACGTCATATTCATCCTTGCGCACACCAACGGTAAAGGTCACCTGCTTCTTCTTGTCGGGCAGAATGTTCACAAAGCCCTTGGAAATGGTGTTGTCCAGCGTACCGTCCACATACACCTGCAAATCCACGGTGGTAGAGGTTTCGGGCAAAGGCAACAGAATTTCCACGTCCTTGTAGCCCGAGCTTGCGGTAAGGGTAATCTTTTCGGTGGGCACAAGCGATTCGCCCACCGCCGGAGATACATCAATAACCGTATCTTTTACGGTAGTGCCGTTCTTATACACAACATCCACATTGTTGAAGCCGACAGCGGAAAGCTTCTGCTTAGCCGCTTCCAAATCCGTGTTTAAAATATTGGGAATGACCACCGGGTCGGGCGCTTGTACACCAATGCTGATAAACACCTTGATCTCACTGCCGCTGGCAACCTTGTTGGGATATGCGGGTTCGGTCTTAATAACGCAATTTTCCGCCACCGTATCGCTGTTGGCTTGTACCAATTTCACCGTAAAGCCCTCTTGCTCCAAGCGCGCACGCACCACGTCAATATGTTCGCTCTCGACAACCTCGGGCACCTGGGTCAGTTTCTCGCCGCTGCTGATCCACAAGGTCAGTTGACCTTTTAACTTAATCTTGGTTCCCGCCTCGGGTTCCTGTTTGAAAACATATCCGTCAGGATAATCGGCATTGTTGGCTTTTTCGAATTTCAACGTATAGGTGTTAAGGAAATCCACGTCGTTGGCCAATTCATTGACGTAATGCTTGCCGACAAAATTACCAACCTCAAAGGTGTTTTTCGCGTTGCCGCCGCCAAAAATTTTGGAGTATGCCGCAAAGCCCGCAAAAATCAACGCCACCAGCGCTACCGCACCTGCAACTGCCGCCAAAATCGGCAAAATGGGCGGACCGCTCTTTTCTTCCTCGTCGGTTTCCTCTTCTTCCTCTTCACCCTCAGAGCCTTTGATTCTCGCTATGGCATCAATAAAGCGGGTCGGCTCCTCAGCAAAATACTGATATTCAAAACGGATGCTGGGATTTTTCTTGAATTCCTCAATATCGCTGAGCATTTCTGCTGCGGATTGGTAACGGCTTTCGGTATCCTTTTGCATCGCCTTCAAAGTGATTTCTTCGAGACCCTCGGGGATATCCTCATTGATTTTACGCGGCCGTTTCGCTTCCGACTGCAGCTGCATAATCGCTACCGAAACCGCGTTATCCGCTTCAAACGGCAAGCGACCGGTGAGCATTTCATACATCATCACACCAACCGCATACAGGTCGGTACGTTCGTCGGTAAGTTCGCCCTTTGCCTGTTCAGGACTGATGTAATGCACCGAGCCGATAGCCTTTTCTCCTGCAACAGGCGGACGCAGTTCGGTACGGGACAAACGTGCGATACCGAAATCGGTCACCTTAATGGTGCCGTCGGGCAGCAGCATAATGTTCTGCGGCTTAATATCTCTATGGATAATACCTTTGTCGTGTGCGTGTTGCAATGCGCGCAAAATCTGTACGGTAAAATGTACCGCTTCCCTCCAACGGATATCCTTCTGTTGGTCGATGTACTCCTTCAGCGTAATACCGTCGATGTATTCCATAACGATATACTGCAAGCGTTCATCAAAGCTCACGTCATATACGCGCACGATATTGGGGTGGGATAAAATCGCAATCGCTTTGGATTCGTTTCTGAAACGACGGGTAAACTCCTCGTTATCCAGATATTCCTCTTTCAGAATTTTCACCGCAACAACGCGATCATCTACAACGTCGTATGCTTTATACACATATGCCATACCGCCTACACCGATCATCTGCTGAATCTCGTAGCGGCCTCCGAGTTTTTTACCTACATATTTGCTCATGTGAGGTCACACCTTTCTGCAATCACCACAGCCGTGATATTATCTTCTCCGCCTGCCAAATTGGCGGTTTGTATCAATGTTTGTGCCATCATCGGAACGTCGTCACCGCTTAATATTTCGGCAAGTTCCGCATCGGACAGCATATTGGAAAGACCGTCACTGCAAAGAAGCAGTCTTTCGCCATCTTCCAAGGTTATCGTGTCAAAATCGGCACGCACATCATTTGCAACACCAATCGCTCTGGTAATGAAATGCTTTTTAGGATGTACCTTTGCCTGCTCAGCGGTAATTTGTCCTTTTTCTATCATTTCCTGTACCACAGAGTGGTCGGTAGTCTCTTGAACAAGGCCGTCTTTTGTCAGCCGATACAAACGGCTGTCGCCAACGTGTGCAACCACAACCTCTTTTCCTTGCACCAACACCACTATAACGGTAGTACCCATGCCCGCCAGGTCAATATCCGTGTCTGCTTTATCCAGCACCTCTATATTCGCCGCGAGTATAGCACTCTCCAAAAGATTCAAAACCGAAGCCATAGGCATATCATTGCTATACTGTGTTACAATACGTGTTTCCAGCAAATCGGCGGTCATAGCGCTGGCAATCGCACCGCCGTTAGGGCCGCCCATACCGTCACAAACAATCGCGTACAAAGCCGTATCGGACAACTCGCCCAATCGGAACGTATCCTGATTACTGCTACGCACACGCCCCGTATCGGTTGCGCCAAAACATTCCATCGGCTTATCCTCCCTTCAATGTTGGTCTGCCTTGCGGCGCAGTTGCCCGCAAGAAGCATTGATATCCGAGCCAAGCGTGCGCCGCACGGTGGCGGTAATACCGCTTTGCTCCAAAATTTTCTGAAACGCCGCAATTCTGTTGCGAGAACTCGGTTTTTGGTCCTTTCCCTCCACAGCATTCACGGGAATTAAATTGACGTGGCACAAAGTGCCTTTCAATTTTGATGCCAACTCCTTTGCGCAAGCGTCGCTGTCGTTGACACCGCCTACCATGGCATATTCATAAGATATGCGTCTGCCCGTCTTTTCCGCATACTCGCGGCAAACAGACAACAATTCATCTACGGAATACCGTTTATTCACAGGCATCATCGGGGTACGTATGGCATCATTCGGTGCATGCAATGACACCGACAAGGTCACCTGTAACCCTTCGTTCATTAAGCGGCGAATGCCGTCTATAAGGCCGCAGGTAGACACCGACACGTGCCGCATACCGATATGCACGCCGCCTTCTTCGGTCAACATCCGCAAAAAGCGTATCACGTTATCATAGTTATCCAGCGGCTCGCCCATACCCATCAGCACAACAGAGGAAACACGCACACCGTGGTCCTTCTGTGCCGTTTCAATCTGCGCCAATATTTCCGCCGCAGACAGGTCACGTATAAAGCCGCCCATACCCGTAGCACAAAAGGTACAGCCCATTTTACAGCCAACCTGTGTAGAAACGCATTGACTCCAACCGTGGTGGTAGGACATCAGTACCGATTCCACCGTTTCTCCGTCCTCCAGCTCGAACAGATATTTCACCGTACCGTCAATCTGCGACACAAGTTTTCGTGCTACCGTTACACCGGGTACGGTAAACCATTCCTTCAACTGCTGACGCAACGGTTGCGGCAGGTTGGACATAGTATCAAAATCGGTAACGCCCGCATCCAGCCATTTACGTATCTGGTCAGCGCGGTATCCTGCGACACCTTGCGCCGTCAAAAACGCTTTCAAATCGGCAGCAGACATCGATTTTATATCTTTTTTCATGCTAACAACTCATTTCTTCCGAAAGGAAGCAATAAAGAAACCGTCGGTTTCGTGAATATGCGGAAACAGTGTAATTTGATGCGAAGGGATAAGCCCCGCCTTCTCAAAACACGCATCCAAAGGCAAAATTTGCGGTACAAAATCGGGATTTGCCTCTAAAAACGCCGCCGCGACCCGTTCATTTTCTTCGGGACGCAACGTACAAGTAGAATACTGCAAAACGCCGCCGCTTTTCACCATTTGGGCCGCGCGGGACAGGATTTCCAACTGTAACGCAGGCAATTTATCAAACTCCGCAAGGGATTTATAGCGGATTTCGGGTTTGCGGCGAATAACACCGAGTCCCGAACAAGGCGCATCACAAATCACCCTGTCAAAAGCACCCTTCAGCGCGGCGGGTATCGGTTTGGAGGCATCCCGCACCACCGTTTCAATACAGGTAATACCGAACGCTTTTGCGCGGGTTTCTATTGTTTCGCATTTTTGGGGATAAATATCTCCCGCCAAGATTTTACCGCGGTTTTGCATATACTGCGCCACCGTAAAGCTCTTGCCGCCGGGTGCCGCGCACACATCCGCAATATGCTCATCGGGGGTTGCCCCCAACGCCAGGCAGCAATACTGCGACGCGGCATCTTGATAATAATACCATTCTTCTTCCCACTTTGCAAGACCTTTCCAATCAATTCCCGCAGGAATATGTACCGCTTGGGGCAGGTCGGGAAGCAACGCAAACGGCACCTTTGCATCGTCCAGACGTTTTGTAAAATCCTCGACTGTGGTTTTCAGGGTGTTTACGCGCAGGTATTGGGGCGGCGGTACATTGACCGCGCCGAGTAAGCCGTTGGTAATATCTTTCCCGTATGCGCCACGCCAATATGTCACCAGCTCCGCAGGTACACTGTACCGTATGGCATCGCCTTGCGCACCATGCGGTAAACGTTCAAACAAGGTATCCCGTTTGCGGTCTATGTTACGCAGTACCGCATTGACCATACCCGCGGCTTTATACTGCCCCATGCTTTTAGCAAGCTTTACCGCTTCATTCACCGCCGCGGATACCGGTATTTTATCCATATACAGCAGTTGATACACACCCGTCCGCAAAATTTCCACCACAGTAGGGTGCATTTTTTCGAGCTTCATAGTACAGAATTGACCCAGCACGTAATCAATGGTCAACCGCCGTTCGGTCACACCGTATACAAGGCGGGACACCAAGCCCTTGTCTGCGGGGGAAAAACTGTTCTCCCGCAAGGCGGTGTCCAACACGATATTCGAAAAACCGCCGTCACGGTGGATGCGTGTAAGCACCTCCACCGCCGTGCGCCGTGCGCCCGCCATCAGCGACGTCTCCTGCGACCCGCTACCAACAGTACCAAACGCAGCAGGTTCATCACCGAAACGAGCAATGCCGCTACATAGGTCATCGCCGCGGCAAACAATACTTTTTGTACGTGCTTGAGTTCGGTTCTCGAAAAATGACCGCTCGTTTCCAATGCGGCAACCGCGCGGCGGCTCGCATTGAATTCCACAGGCAAGGTCACCAGCTGAAACAATACCGCCACGCTGAACAATGCGATACCGATATACGACAGCATATCCAACCCCGCTATAAGGCCGAACATAATGAGGTACGGCGAGACACTTGCAGAAAAATTGGTGACAGGCACAAGCGCCATACGAAAACGGATAGGCGCGTAGTTCTGTGCGTACTGTAAAGCGTGTCCCGTTTCGTGCGCGGCAACGCCCACAGCGGCAACCGAATTGACACCGTACACAGGCTCGGACAAATGAATCGAATCCGAACGCGGGTCGTAATGGTCGGTAAGTTCCCCCGCCACGGGGTTTACCGACACGTTCATACCGTTAGCGCGCTGTATCAGCCGTGATGCATCGGCACCCGTCATACCCGATGCCGTAGCGTATTGGCTATATTTATGAAAAGTGGATTTCACCTTATACTGTGCCCACGCGGTTATCAGCAACGCGGGGACAACCAGCAACAAATAATAGTACATACCTTCTCCTTATTTCAGCAGAGTGCCCACAGGCACCGCGTGACCGCGCAAAAAATCCCCCGCCGTCATACGGCGCGCGCCCGGTGCTTGTATTTCCAAGATTTCCAAGGTGGTGTTATCGCCGCATGCTACCGCAAACGGAGACAGCGATACCACCGTACCCGCCGGTGCATCGGTAATGCCGCCCACACGGGTTTTATGAATTTTGAGCACAGTATCTTCCCACACACAAGTCGCTACAGGCCACGGATGTAACCCGCGCACCTGATTGTGCAAGGTCTGCGCAGCCTTTGTGAAATCCAGCGGACACATACCCTTGTCTAACATCGTAACGTAAGAAGCCGCCGTCTCGTCCTGCTTTTGCGGTTGTAAATCACCTTTTTGTAACCGCGTCAACGTCTCGGACAACAGTGCCGCACCGTCTTCACATAAAGCATCAAACAGCTCACCCGCGGTCATATCTTCGGGTATAGCGCGTTGTGTCGCCAGCAAGATATCGCCCGTATCAATGCCCGCATTCATTTGCTGTGTGGTAACACCCGTTACGGTATCCCCGTTCAGAATTGCCCATTGAATAGGCGCGGAACCGCGATATTTAGGCAACAAAGAACCGTGTACATTGACGCAGCCCAAGGGCGGAATGTCCAATACACGCTGCGGCAAAATCTTACCGTATGCCACAACAGCAAACACATCCGCGCCCGTCGCCTTCAAGATTTCATACGCTTCATCACTTTTGAGGGTTTTCGGCTGATATACTGCAATACCGTGCTTTTCAGCGCATTCCTTCACCGGCGGCGGGGTCAAGGTTTGATGCCGTCCTTTGGGTTTGTCCTCCTGCGTTACCGCCAAAACCACCTCGTGTCCGTCGGCAAGCAGTCTTTCCAACGCGGGAACAGCAAAATCGGGTGTTCCCATAAAAACAATCTTCAAATCGTTCACCTTATTTCAGTTCATCGGGACCAAGCATACGGGTCACCTTACTCTTAAACAGCACACCGTCCAGATGATCGGTTTCGTGGGAAATACACTGTGCCTTAAGACCGTTCGCGGTAATAATGAAATATTTACCGTGTCTGTCCTGCGCCTGCAGCTTCACCGTTTCGGGACGGTTGACAAGACCGTATTCACCGGGGCTGGAAAGACAACCTTCCACGCACTCCTGTACACCCTTTTCTTCCAAAATTTTGGGGTTGATGCATTCCACAAGACCGTCGCCCACATCCATAATGAACAAACGGCGCAGCATACCCACCTGCGGGCCGGCAAGGCCGACACCGTTTGCCTTCGCCAAGGTGTCCTTCATATCATCAAGCAGCTGCCACAACCGTTCATCAAAGTTTTCCACGGGGCGGCACACCTTATGCAAAATCGGGTCGCTTTCATTCAAAATATTTCGCAAAGCCATATCGTTCTCTCCTCACAACAAAGAAACGGGGTTAATGTCCGCATACACGGTAACGTTCTTGTTTTCGGGTGTCTTCGCAAAATCCGCAAGCAACTCACCCACAAGTGCACGCATCCGCGCGGTGTTCTTTGTTTTTACAATCAATTTATATCTGTACTTTCCCGATACCCTCGCCACGGCAGCGGGTGTCGGGTCCAAAGCAATCAGCGGTACATCTGCGTATGCGGTTGTCACCTTTTCACGCAACATACCCATAAAGCGATTGGCGGCACCCGCCACCTCTCTTTCCATAATTCCCACAAAGCCGAACAGGCAAAGGTCGGAATACGGCGGATATTTCAGCATTTCTCTCGCGGCAACCTCTGTTTGAGCAAACGCGGTATAGTCCTGCTTTGCCGCCAATTCGATAACGTAATTTTCGGGAACATAGGTCTGAATGACCGCGCGTCCGACAGCATCGCGTCTGCCTGCGCGCCCCACCACCTGCGTGAGCAAAGAAAATGTGCTTTCAAACGCACGGTAATCGGCGGTGTACAGCGATTGGTCAGCAGATAAAACACCAACCAAGCCGACTGCGGGAAAATCCAGGCCCTTGGCAACCATCTGGGTGCCAATCATAATTTTATATTTACCTTCCCCGAACGCCTTGAAATTCTTTTCGTATGACAAACGCGACATGGTCGTATCCGCATCCATACGCAAAACAGGGACACCGGGGAATTTTTCTTCCAATTCTTCTTCCACACGTTGCGTACCCAAACCGCTGTAACGGATTTTATCCGACTGACAATTGGGACACTCTGTGGGCGGCTCCTCTATATGCCCGCAATAATGACAGTTCATTTTTCTGTTGGCGCGGTGGTAGGTCATCGAAATACTGCAGGAAGGGCAAGTAAACACATAGCCGCAGGAGCGGCAGGAAATGTGGGTATTAAAACCGCGGCGATTTAACAACAAAATCACCTGCTTACCTGCATCCAGCGTTTCCTGCATTGCCTTTTGCAATGTAGGGCCGATGCTGTCAGCACCTATCTCCTCGCCACGCAAATCCACAATTTCTACCTGCGGCAATGCGGTATCGCCGAAACGGTTTTTCAGCGTACACAAGGTATATCTGCCGCTTGTAGCCGCTACGTAACTTTCGGTAGACGGGGTTGCAGAGGTTAACAGCAACAAAGCGTTGTGTTTTGCACAACGGTATTTTGCAATATCGCGCGCGTGATAGCGAGGGGCGTTTTCGGATTTATAGGTATGCTCCTGCTCCTCGTCCATCACGATAAGGCCGATATTGCTACACGGCGCAAACACCGCCGAGCGGGTGCCGACAACAACAGGCGCATCCCCGCGGCGAATACGTTTCCATTCATCCATACGTTCGCCGATGGATAAGCCGCTGTGTAATACCGCGACCCGCCTGCCGTATCGTTTCAGGAACAGCTCCATCATCTGCGGTGTCAAAGAAATTTCAGGCACCAGCACAATAACCTGCTTGCCGTCCCGCAGTACCTCGTCAATAAGATTCATATACACCTGCGTTTTACCGCTACCGGTTACCCCGTACAGCAGTGCCGCCGCGGGCTCATCTTTTTTATACAATCCCGTCAGCGTATCCAACGCGGCTTGCTGTTCGTCGTTCAACGGTGTAGATACGATTGCGGGCAACGGGCCGTCTTGTGCATACGGTGTACGCAAAACCTCCGTTTCATAGTAAAACGCAAGGTTTTTCTTGACCAGCGCATCCAACACCGCCTTGGTAACCGAGGTAAAATAGCACACCTCTTTTACCGAAGCGCAACCCACGTCCTGCAAAAGGGTCAATACCGACTTTTGACGGGCAGTCAGCTTTTCCGCACCCGTTTCCTGCCACGCTTCTCCGTCAGCGGTCAAGCGTACCATACGCACAGCGGCATCCCCCGTATGTCGGGTAGCACCGTCTGCACGGAACAGCAATTCTTTTTTCAGTAAAGCATGAATTTCGGGCGCCGTTTCGGCAACACCGCATTTTTTGAGCAACGTATCCGCATCCGTACCATTGGGACAACGCGACACAAAGGTGAAAATCTGCTTTTCCGCAAAAGACAACTGCTCAAACATTTCCGCAGGCACATCCGTTGCCGCACGAAACACCGTTTTAATACGCATATACATACCTGTCGGTAACATTGCACGGGCACATTCAAACACAGTAGAGAAGGTACGCTCCTTCATCCACAACGCCAGCCCCAGCAACTCATCCGACAGCAACGGTTGCTCATCCAGCACGGCATCAATGGGTTTGATGCGCGCAGGCAGTTCCTGCGGTGTATCCAGCGATAAAATCAACCCTTGTCGGGTACGGTTACCACCGCCAAACGGTACCAAGACACGGCAACCCACCCTTGCCTTTTCCGCAAGGTGGGGCGGTACGGCATATGTGTATGCACGGTCAAAAGAAAAAGATGCCTTATCAACCGCTATTTGCACAACCGTTGTTTTCAGCATCTCTTTCACCTCTTTTGTATCAGTTTTTTGTGTTACTTATTCCGCATCCGGAACAGACAGACGGCATTCCTCGTTTTTAAAATCTTCAATAGCGAGACTTACGGTTTTTTCGGTGATAATCTCATCGTTTTCCTGCGCGCGTTCGGAAATCTCTCTTGCGCGCTTGGCAACACCGATAACCACGGCGTAGCGGCTGTGTTTGCCCTGTAATTCTTCAATGTCAGTAGGTTTCAACATAATTTATTACCTCCAAAAATTATTGTATCATATCGCCGCAAAGCAGCGCATCAAGTCTTTTAACGGCATTGGGGACCGCATCGTTACAAACGATGTAGTCGTATAGTTTTGCGGCAGGAAACTCGGTCAATGCCGCCGCCAATCGGCGTACGATACTTTCCTCGGTTTCGGTTCCGCGACCGCGCAAGCGTTTTTCCAGCTCCTCAAACGAAGGCGGCACAATAAACACGGTCAGTGCATCAGGACGTTTTCTCATTACCTTTTCCGCGCCCTGCACCTCTATTTCAAGTACCACGTTTTTGCCTTCCGACAACCACGCGGTAATAGGCGGCAGCGGCGTACCGTACATATTGCCGCTGTATTCGGCAAACTCCAGCAGTTCTCCGTTTTTCGCCATGGTTTCCACTACATCGCGGGTGAGAAAATGGTAGTGAACGCCGTCCACTTCTCCTTCTCGCGGTGCGCGGGTGGTGACCGATACGGATACTACCGTGTCATCGCGCGACGCCAACCATTCCTTAAGAACGGTACCTTTACCGCAACCCGAAGGTCCCGACAAAATAATGAGTTTTCCTTCCTTACTCATCCTCTGCCAATACCTCCTCATCATCCTCACAAGCGCGGTTGGCAACCGTTTCGGGTTGTACCGCGGAAAGCACCACGTGCTCGCTGTCGGTAATCAGCACCGCACGTGTACGTCTGCCATACGTAGCATCGATCAACGTGCCGCGGTCCTTGGCATCCTGAATGATGCGCTTAATGGGGGCGGACTCGGGACTGACAATCGCAACCAAGCGGTTTGCAGACACCATATTGCCAAAGCCGATATTGATGAGCTTCATTCCCTTTTCCCCCTTACTCGATATTCTGTAGCTGTTCGCGTATCTTTTCAATTTCCGCTTTTACGTCCACGACAATACGCGCCATTTCTACATCCTGTGCTTTAGAGCCGGTGGTGTTGATTTCTCGGTTCATTTCCTGGATAAGGAAATCCAGCTTTCTGCCGATAGCCTCATCGCCCTCAAGCATCTGTCGCAGTTGATCAATATGACTGCGTAAACGCACCGTTTCTTCCGCAACAGCCACCTTATCCGCAAACAGCGCGGCTTCGGTCAACAATCGCTGTTCATCCACAGCAGCACCGTCCAGCAGTTCGCGCATACGGGCTTCTACCTTTTCCATATGCGCTTTCACCGTTTCGGGAGAACGCGCTTCAATTTTCTCAACCGCCAGCAAAATGGTAGCCGCACGGGAAAGCAGGTCCTCACGCAGTTTTTCACCTTCACGTTCGCGCATAGCGGTGAACTTATCCACCGCTACAGCGGCAACCGTTTCCACCGCCGACCAAATTGCCTCCTCATCGGCAGCCGCTTTGGTTACGGTCAGAATATCGGGATACCGCGCCAAGGTGTTTACCGAGATGTCATCCCGGACACCGACACGTTCCGCGAGCGCACGCAACGCTTTGACATACGATTCCGCCAAATCATAGTTAACAGCAACCTCGGTGCCGGGAGCATCCATCGTCTGAATCCACACCGAAACATCCACTTTGCCGCGGGAAACACGTCCCTGTAAATACTTTTTAAGACGGTCATCCAGAAATCCGTAACCGTGCGGCAAACGGGAATTATACTCGAAATACCGATGATTGACCGATTTCAGTTCTACGATAATGTTCATGCCGTCAAGCTGTTGTTCGTGACGGCCGTAACCTGTCATACTTCTTATCATTTTGTCCGACCTCCCGTCGCACCAAAGAACCTATACTTATTTATATATTTTATCAGTTTTTATATATAACTGTCAAGCAAACCAAAAGAAAAAATCCCGACAAAGTCGGGATTTTTTGCATTATTCGGCAGTGACGACGATTTCATCGGTGTGGAAGCCGTTGGGGTCGCCGTATTTCTTAATCTGTGCGCGTTTTTCGAAGAATTTGGTCGCAACCTGACCGAACTGTGCGTAGGTCAGCACGTCCTCCTCCTGCTCAAACAAATCGCCCATAGCGGCAACCTCTTCGCGCATTTTGTCGAGTTCGGGTGCCAAAAGGTCGGCAGGGCGGCAGGTGATAGGTTCTTCGTCGCCGATGATTTTCTTCATAAAATCAGGGTCGATAGCCACGGGGGCTTTACCGTACTCACCGCGTACGAGGCCCTTAAACTCTTTGGTAACGTTTTTATAACGTTCGCCGAGAATCACGTTAAGAACCGCCTGCGTACCGACAATCTGAGAAGACGGGGTAACCAGAGGCGGATAACCCGCGTCCTTACGCACGCGCGGCACTTCAAGCAGTACTTCCTCCAACTTATCCTCTTTACCCATCTGTTTTAATTGGCTGACCAGGTTGGAAAGCATACCGCCGGGCACCTGATAAATCAGCGCATTGGCATCCACTTCCAACAGCTTGGGAGTCAGCAGACCGCTGTCAAGATATTTCTGACGCAAGGTTTTAAAGTGCTTGCTGACATCATTGAGTGCGATAAGGTCAAGGCCCGTATCGTACTGCGTGCCCTTGAGCGCGGCGACCAACGACTCGGTAGCGGGATGGGACGTACCCATTGCCAGCGGAGACAGCGCGGTATCCACCACGTCAGCGCCCGCTTCAATAGCCTTCATCAACACCTGGTCCGCGATGCCCGCGGTAAAGTGCGAGTGAATCTGAATCGGGATTTTCACCGTTTCCTTCAGTGCTTTAACCAAATCATAGGTCTCGTACGGCAACAGAAGACCCGCCATATCCTTAATACACAGAGAGTCAGCACCGGTTTCTTCGAGTTGCTTGGCGTAGTTAACAAAATATTCGATGTTATGCACGGGGCTGGTGGTGTAACACACCGCAACCTGCACGTGCGCCCCTTTTTCTTTTCTTGCCGCCTTGATAGAGGTTTCCAAGTTGCGGATATCGTTCAATGCGTCAAAAATACGAATAACGTCGATTCCGTTAGCAACGGATTTTTGCACAAAATACTGCACAATATCATCCGCATAATGACGGTAACCGAGCATATTCTGACCGCGGAACAACATCTGCAAGGGGGTGTTGGGCATATGCTCTTTCAAGGTGCGCAAACGCTGCCACGGGTCCTCGTCCAAGAAACGAAGACACGCGTCAAACGTCGCACCGCCCCAGCATTCCAGAGAATGGAAGCCGATTTTATCCAGCCCTTCCAATGCGGGCAACATTTCTTCGGTAGACATACGGGTCGCAATCAAAGACTGATGTGCGTCTCGCAAAATGGTTTCGGTAATGCCGACCTTTGCCATAGTTCTCATCCTTTCCGGCAATTTTTCCGTCGTTTCTTAGTTAAGGGTCATCAGCAATTTGCCGGTATCAACCGATTCGCCCTGGTTGACGTTTACAGACGCAACGGTGCCATCGCACGGAGCCATAACTTCCTGTTCCATTTTCATCGCTTCGAATACAACCAAAACCTGACCCTTCGCCACGGTGTCGCCTGCCTTCACGGGAACGTTCACGATGGTACCGGGCATCGGCGCGGTTACTTCGGTAGCACCTGCGGGTGCAGCAGCGGGCGCGGGAGCAGCAGGAGCGGCAGGAGCAGGAGCTGCAGCGGCCACAGGCGCCGCAACAACAGCGCCGTCAGCGCCGATTTCGTCTACTTCTACTTTATAAGCAGTGCCATTGACGGTAATGTTAAACTTTTTCATTGTAAATCAATTCCTTTCACATCTTTTTCAAGGCAGAAGCCCAATCAAAGGTATTATATATGATTGTCAAAGAAAAGACAAGCATTTTTTACATTTTTTTGCAGTGTTTACAACCACGGCTGAAAAACTCGTTTAAAGACACTTCTTTTCTGCCGTTTGCGTCCCTAAAAACCAAAAATTTCAGTATTGCATCAAAGCGAGACGCCGCACAAAATGCCGTTTCCACCTCTCGGCGAAAGCCATAATTTAATGCCGCGCGGACAAGACCTTCTTCGATAACGAAATCATCGGTATATATTTCAAGCAGTTCCATTTCCTTGCCGTTCAAGGAGAACAGAATATACTCTTCCACCGTCTCCCCGCCCGCAATCACCATTGCGCGCAGGTTAGGGTCGGCAATGCCGTGTGCGGTGTAAAACGCCTCATCTGCGGGAAGAATGGTAATCATCTTTTGGTGCCACCTTTCCGTTTTTGATATAATCCGCCGCAATTTTCTCCGGTCTGCCGGTTGCAATCACCAGCGCTCTGACCTCTTTGGGTTGCAGATACCGCCATTTACCGACAGGCAACATACCGAGTTTCACAGGACCGATAGCGATACGGCGCAAGCGCATCACTTCAAGCCCGAGCTGTTCACACATTTTGCGGATTTCGCGGTTTTTGCCCTCATACAGCACAATTTCTACCACGCTGCGTTCCTTTTCGGCGGATACAACAGCCACATCCGCGGGTGCGGCTTTCTCGCCGTCTATCACCATACCGCGGCGCATCGGCTCCAACTGCACATCGGAAACCTCCGCGCGCACCGTGACGCGATACCGTTTGGGTACGTGAGACGAGGGATGAATCACTGCGTTAGCAAAATCACCGTCATTGGTAAGCAACAGCATACCTTCGGAATCCTTGTCAAGGCGGCCTACGGGAAACACACGTACACCCACTCCGCGCACAAGTTCTTCCACACATTTACGCTCTTTTTCATCCTTCAACGTGGTAATAAAGCCACGCGGTTTATGCAGCATAATATACACGGGCATCTGCGCTTTTTCGAGTTTTTTGCCGCTGACTGTAACAAGGTCTTTCCGGTCATCCACCTTATCACCGATATGTGCCACGTGTCCGTTTACTTTCACTTTGCCCGCCGCTATCAGTTCTTCCGCCTTACGACGGGACGCAACACCACGCTCGGACAACAGTTTTTGCAATCTTACCAATGCCATTTCTTTCTCCTTATGTTAAAAAGCCTATGGATATTTCTTTCAACTTCTTCAAAAAACGCGCACCCACCGACAGTCGCGGACGCGCATCTACCGTTGTACCTGCCGTAACAGGTAACGTCATTTCCGTATCACCCACACGATAGGTAACCTGCCCTATCACTTCACCCGCTTGGACAGGTGCCCACAAAAAAGCGGGCAGTTGCACCTTTACCGTCACCGCTTCGCCTTTGTTTACGGTTACGGCAGACGGTTGTTCGGTAAAGAGCGAAACCTCGCCCACAACCCCGCCCGCCACACAAAGAAACGGTAAAGCAGGTGCTTTCGGGGTAATACTTTCCAACCGCGAAAACGCGTATTCATATAATTTCAAATGGTCATTCCAATAATCGCCGCCGTTAAGGGTCGCCACCACAATAGTGACACCATCCCGCATAGCGGCAGACACCAAGCACCGTCCTGCCTTTTTTGTGAACCCCGTTTTCAGACCGATACAGTCTTTTGACAGTTTCAACAGGCGATTATGGTTGGTGACCCACACATCTCGCTCGGAAACGGTGATTTTGGTGCTTTTTGTAGCGCATACCTCACGCAAAAAGTCGTTTTTCAACACAGCGCGACCAAGCAATGCCATATCGTACGCACTCGCCGCGTGACCTTCGGCATCCAATCCTGAAGGCGTGACAAATCCGCTGTTTTGCATACCCAAAGCATTTGCTTTACTGTTCATCAGCTGTGCAAACGAAGGCAAATCCCCTGCCACCGTCTCCGCCACCGCATTTGCGGCATCGTTGCCGGATGACAGTAAAAGTCCTGTGAGCAAATCTCCCAAAGTGAGCATATCTCCCGCCCGCAAGCCAAGCGATGACCCCTCTACCGCCACCGCGGCAGAGGACACCTTGACCGCCGTATCCACAGGCAGCGTTTCCGCCGCCACCAACGCGGTCATCAACTTGGTGGTGCTTGCCATAGAGCGCGGTGTATGCGGGTCTTTTTGAAACACCACATCACCACTGTCCGCTTCCAATACCACCGCCGCCGCAGAGGACAGTGACAGCTCCTCCGCCCGTATCGGTATCACGGTCAAAGCCATAATAAGCAAGAATAAAACGATGCGTTTACACACGAAAACCACCTACCCACACAAATATATGTGTGTAGGCGGTATTCCATTCGTTTTACAGGGTTTCTTCCACGGCTTCCTTTGCTTCTTCTACACGGTCACTGTCCTTTTTATGACTGAACAGCGAGCCAACCTTATCCACAACGCCCGGCACCATACTGATGACGCGGTCTACCGTATCGGGATGCGAGCTGACGGGAATCACCCGTACATCACCGTTTTTCACCACGAGAAAAGCGATAGGCGTGATATTGATACCAGCACCGCCGCCACCGCCAAACAAGGACGCCGCCTGTTTGGAAGGCAGGTCACTGCCGCCCGATGCAAAGCCGTAGGAAACCTTGGACACGGGGATAACGGTGGTACCGTCCGCAGTGGTGATAGGGTCACCGATAACCGTATTGGTGTCCACCACTTCCTTAATCTTGTCCACCGAAGCGCCGAACAGATTTTTTACGTTATTGCTTTCTGCCATATTCTTACATCCTCTCTTGTTTAACTATTGTCTGCTTGTTTCAGTTGTATACGTATAAATTTTGCAAAACTTGCAAGTAGGGTGCCGCACACCCGCCAAAGGGAAATACCGCACCGTATATCAATGAGCGCCGCTGTGCCTTCCCCTTCAAAATCGGGGCGCACCTCAACCGCGCGCTTTTGTATGCGCAAATGGCAGCCGATGACCGACAAAAGCGGATACAGCACCGCGCACACTTCACCGAAATGAATCGCCGCTGCGGCGGCATCTTCTCCGCCTATACGCAGTTCTATGCGTAAAAGACGAATTTTTATGCCGCGCAGCACATCGCCCGCCGAAGAGGTAAGCCATTTCGCCACTTCAGCGAGCCACACAAGCGTTGCCGCAACACCGTCCTGCTTAAAAGAAGCCTGTAATTGAGACAGCACGGCGGAAGGCTTTTTTTCTTTTTTCGCAACCATCTTTTGGGGTACCGCCTTCTTGGGTTTGCGGGGAATCAACCGTATGGGCACACCCCATACCCGCAAAACACAAAGCGGCTTTTCGTGATAGTAAAACCGTAACGAAACGGGGCTTGACAGGAGTAAAGCCACAAACAGCAGTATCCCGCCGACAATATATAACGCGGTCACTACTCCCATCCTTTCCGCTATTATTCTTCGGTTGCCTCCGCAGGTGCCTCAGCCGCCTGTTCCTGCTGTTCCAAAACCTCATCCAGAGTGGTATCACGCATTTCTTCGGTATCCTTGGGAAGCGGCGGCAAGCCGTCCAATTTCGAAATAGAGAAGCTGCGTAAAAAAGTGGTGGTCGTACCGTACAAAAGCGGTCTGCCGGGCAGTTCTAAGCGGCCCTTTTCTTCAACAAGCCCTTTGTTCAGCAACCCTTGCAGAACAGCGGCGCAATCCACACCGCGTACCTGTTCGATAAACGCCTTGGTGACGGGTTGGTTATAGGCAACAATCGCCAGCACCTCCATCGCCGCTTGCGACAGCGGTACGTTGCGGCGAATATCCATTGCCGTACGCACATATACCGCGTATTCCTTGCGGGTGCAAATCTGGTATTGGTCGTCTAATTTTATCGCCATGATACCGCCCGCACGCATATTCAAATCGTTCATCCAATCGTCTGCAACACGCACAACGGTGGCTTCGTCCTGTTCAAAAACCTCTGCCAATCGGGAAACGGAAATCGGCTCTCCCGAGGCAAATACCACCGCTTCAATGGCAGCTCTCAATTCTTTTATATCCATAGTTTAATTCTCCGTACCTTCCGTGGTTTCATCATCATATTCCGAATGGAATTCCAGCGGCATCGCATCGTCCGCCGCCTGTATGGTCACCGTTTGGTCCTTGCCTTCCCCGTCCACACGGATGCGGCGGGCTTTCATCAATTCTAAAAGTGCCAAGAAGGTAGCCACCAAATCCGATTTGGTTTCGGCTCCGTCAAACAGTGAATCGTACTTCATTTCCTTCTTGTGTCTTAAATTACGCAACACGTATACGATTTTCGAAGAAACCGATACGATCTTGCGTGCCACAATACCGTGAAACGCCTGCGGCGGCGGAGGTAAACGACGTTTCCCTCTGCCCGCGGCGGCAAGATACGCTTCCACCAACACCTCGGGCGGGTGCACCCGTCTATAGGTCATATCCGGCTCCACCTCTTCGGGCTCACGGACAAATAAATCGCCGCCGATATACTGTTTTGCCATACGACGTGCCGCCTCTTGACATAACTTATATTCCACAAGCTGTCCTGTCAATTCCTGACGCAACACTTCCGCCTCGTCTTCGTATTTAGGCAACAGCATGGCGGATTTTATCTGCACCAAGCGCGCCGCCATTTCTAAAAATTCACTCGCAATATCCAAATCGAGTTCTTTCATTTCCTCAATGGCATCCAGATATTGACGCAGAATTTCCGCTATCGGAATATCATAAATATTCAGTTTGTTTTTCTGTATTAAAAACAGAAGCAGGTCAAGCGGTCCTTCAAAGACCGGCAACCGATAGGATATCGCTTCCATATCTCACAAACCTTTCAAAACAATCCCGGCATACCGAACATTCTGCCGATAAGCGAGCCGAGTAATCCACGCAAGAAAGACAACGGCACGTCTAACACGCCTGTAAACAACAGCAGAATCATCACCATGGAGATCTGTCGGCTGTACCGTTCCATCGTATCCACCCATCTGTCAGGCAGGAAAAAGCCGAAAATCTTCGACCCGTCAAGCGGCGGGATAGGCAACAGATTAAATACCGCAAGACCGATATTTACCGACGCAAATACATTGATAAGCACAAGCCACAAATAGGACAGCAACGCACTGTCGGTCACAAAGAAGCAACACACACGGAAAATCGCCACCGCGATAATCGCCATAAGAATATTGGAAAGCGGTCCCGCCAACGCACACAGCGCCGTGTCCCTCTTGTAATTGCGGAAATTATACGGATTTATCGGCACAGGCTTTGCGTAACCCACGCCGAAAAGCAGTATCATAACGGTGCCGAACACATCGAGATGACGCAGAGGGTTTAAGGACAGCCGCCCATTCCATCTGGCGGTGTCGTCCCCTAAGCGATGCGCCGCCCACGCATGCGCAAATTCGTGTATCGGCAAAACAATGAAAATAATAACGGCATACGCACCAAGCAAAAATAACAATTCAAAAAAACTGATGCCGCCGCGCAGACTTGAAAGCATACTTTCTCTCCTTGACATAGATATACAAAATATAGTATAGCAGATATCTTTCAAAATTACAAGTACAAATACATATACCCTTCAACACAAAAATTAAAACAGCGGCAAGCCATCTGCGCGCCGCTGTTTCTGTCACTTCTTATCTGTGAAGTTCTTTCGCTTTACAATTAGGTTATACACAACAAAGCCAAGCAAGCTCATCCCGCCCGTGACCGCAAACAAAACAATTGCCCACACATAGTTTTTGTCCGCCAACAGATTGCCGCCGACGGTAGAAGAAACCACAGATGGGATACGTGCAAGCAAGGAAATATACAAAAACCGCGGCAACGACATACGGGTAAGACCCACAAAATATGTCAGCAAATCCTTGGGCGTACCGGGTATAAAAAACAGCAAAAAAATGACCGTATTCAGCTTTTTCTCGCTGTTTATAAACTTTAAATCATCTACTTTTTTCTGTTCAAAAAACAGTTCCAAGAAGCGGACGCCGTATTTTTTCACTAAGAGGAACACAACCGATGACGCCGCGGCAATACCCGCCATACACAGCAGCGTACCACCTACAGCACCGAAAGCGGCGCCAAGACCGATTTCCACCAATTCACCCGGAATCAGTGCCACAAACACCTGCAAACATTGTATACCGAAGCCTACCAGCCACCCCATAACACCAAAACCGTTAATAAACGTTTTGAAATCCTCGGGAGTACCGCCGATTTTCTGCAACGCACGATACAAAACCACCGTCAACCAAGCAAACAAAGCCACAACCGCGACCAGCGACACCAACCAGACGATGCGGCGACGCTTATCCTTTTCCGCAGATACGTTTTTCACCGCTTTATACCGTTTCTACCTTTATGACGTTGGTATTGCCGGATTTGCCGTTGGTGATACCGCCCGTGATAACAATATCATCACCCGCTTGCAAATCAAAATGTTGCTTGGCCAACTGCTGCGCCGTATAGAACAGCACGTCCATTGAGGTGTATTCGTCGCAAATCACAGGTGTAACGCCCCAAGACAATGCCAATTTACGGTAGGTTTTTTCGTTTGTGGTAACCCCTAAAATATCCACAGGCGCACGGAAACGGGACACCATACGCGCGGTCATACCCGACAAGGTACACACCGCCATCGCTTTCGCATCAATATCGATTGCCATACCGCAGGTGGCGTGGGAAATCGCATCCACTTTATTACGAATATGAAAATCCGTGTTGCGGAAACGCTTTGCATAATGAATATTCTTTTCGGTGTGCTCCGCAATACCCGCCATGGTAGACACCGCTAAAGCAGGGTGCTTACCCGCCGCGGTCTCGCCCGACAGCATAACAGCGCTTGTCCCGTCATACACCGCGTTGGCAACGTCCGAAATTTCCGCACGGGTCGGGCGCGGGTTATAAATCATGGATTCCAGCATTTCGGTGGCGGTAATCACCCGTTTGCCGAGCAGACGGCATTTGGTAATCAATTTCTTTTGGATGGCGGGCAGTTCCGCAAACGGAATTTCCACGCCCATATCGCCGCGGCCTATCATGATGCCCGCGCACGCTTGGCAGATATCTTCGATGTTATCAACACCCGAGCGGTTTTCGATTTTCGCGATAAGCTCGATGCTCTCGCCGCCGTTTTGTTTCAAAAAAGCAGACACGTCCAAAAGGTCCTGTTTCACCGAAACGAAGGAGCAGGCGATAAAGTCCACGTCATTTTGAATGCCGAGTAAAATATCCGCTTTATCCTGTTCGCTGAGATATACCTGCTTTAACACTTTATCGGGAAAGCTCATGCTTTTGCGGTTGGACAATTCCCCGCCGTCCAAAACGGTACAAACAATGTCATTACCTTCTACACGCTGTACCTTAAAGCTTAACAGACCGTTATTCAGCAAGATAGTATCCCCCGCCGCCATTTCCTTGGCAAGGTCAGGATAACTGACCGATACGCGGGTCTCATCCCCTTCCACCGTATCGGTGGTAAAGGTGAAGGTGTCACCTTCTCGCAGGAATACCTTTCCCTCTTTGAAGGT
>JAZSED010000004.1:0-1665 GCA_045531495.1 Acutalibacteraceae bacterium | reverse complement strand
TCTAAAGCCGTTATCGGCGAAGGCGTGGAAACCTTGACCCGTGACCTGCCTGCAGGTTATATCTCGGTCGGTTGTACTTCCCAGACCAGAAAGCTGCTGGACATCCGCGTGACCGCGCTGGGCGACAGCGGCGAACCGGTTGATTTTGACAACTGCGCTTCTTTTGAATTCAATGCGAAAGATACCATTGCATATGCAAATGGCAAATACACCGCAAGCAACACGGCTTGGTATGATTTCAACAATACCAACGCCAATTCCGTTCTCTTGCAAGAAAAATATCAGACCGCATTTGACGGCTACTACAACAACAAGGATCACTATGCGGAGACCCCTGTCGGCACCACCTATGCCGATGACCCCGACGAGAACTTTACCGCAGGTATGAAGACCGCTATCTACAACCTGTGGTTACAGCGTGCTTGGCTAACTGATGCGGCAACCGAAAGCATGGGTCTTATCTCCTCGGTGGTACCGATTGTGGACGGCGAAGCGATACAGTACAAGAACTTTGAAACCACCTTCTATATGGGTAACGAAGCGACCAATGCCTCTTTCGTATTCGGTTTCCGTCAGCAGACTCCCGGTAAATTCGTGGATGCTGCGAACGTGGTAAACAAAGAGCAGGGTGTCATTGTGATTACCTCTACCGGTATTTCCATCGGCGCAGGCAATGATATTGATGACGCGATGTACAATGCGAATACTACCGCCACCTTTGCTACCCCGATTTCCACCGGCGCGTCGACCTATGTCGGTGTTACGGTGCGTGTGGTAAACGATAAGCTGACCGTAAAAGTGTTCAGTTCTAACTCCTCTACCGCGTATGGTAGTACGGTTTACTACGACAACAGTGCGAATCCCATCACCATCGATTATGACAAAGCAGGCGCCATTGCGTATGGTGTCGGCAGAAATAAAGCCGACCTCGGTCCCGTTTCTCTCGTACATCTGGATGCGGCAGGCGCACCTGTGGCATATGACGTGATGGATGAGAATCCCAAGCTTCCGACCACCGTCACCAATAACGGCGGTCATCTGCTTGGTTTTAATACCACTTATCCAAACAAGTATCCCAACAATTCCACGTATATTTTGATGGATGATGCTTCCTTGACAGCGGAACAGCGTGAAGAATTCCTCACGTTTATGAACAATCGTTTTGACGTGTATTATAACGACAACGACGGCACTTATGTTGCAGGTGAAGGTGTGACAGGTAACACCGTCGGTTATAATTACGACGAAATGATGTACTACAAGCAAAATTGGCTCCGTCCCAATGCGGCGGCTTCCGGTTACGGCGAAGTAAAAACTACCGCACTGGAAGATATTGGTTCTCTCGTGTTTAAGGATGACGACGGCGAACCGTTGTATCTCAAGAATATGGAGATCAACACCGCGTTTGAACAGGAAGGCACTTCCGCCACCGGTTCCAACCTGATCGCTGTCCGTCAGAAGACTCCCGGTAAGTATTTTAATGCTGACGGCACATTGGCAGACGGTACCTTTGTACAGTTCTCTAACGGCTATGTGTATGTATATGAAAACGGTGAAAAGATTCACGAGCAGTATTGTGCGGCAGCCAAACCGGCTTCTATTATGACGGTACAAATTCGTGTGGTAGGTAACCAGCTTACCTATACCTTGACCTCTCTGTATAAC
>JAZSED010000061.1:0-5449 GCA_045531495.1 Acutalibacteraceae bacterium | reverse complement strand
GAAATGTAGCCTTTTTCTTTGACAGCATCCAAGTGTTCGAGGAAATAATCAAAGAAGTGTTCCGCGGAGCCTTTGCCTGCTTTGCGGAAGTAGCTGTCACCGTCACTGTTGATAACGTTCATACCCGCTTCTTTTCTGAACAGCATATTGTAGCCGTCAAACCAACAGTGGGTCAAAAAGTCGATGTCAAAGTCACCGTTTGTCACCGCATACTTCGGTTGACCCCATTCGGAAACGAAAATCGCTTCGGGATATTCTTCGCGTACTTTGCCGAAAATCTTTCTCCACACTTCGCAGGAATATTTGCCGTCTACGTCATCTTTTACAATGCTGTTGGCAAGGTCGACGCGGAAACCGTCAATGCCGAGACGCATATAGAATTTGATGATGTCGATGACTTCCTCGTGCAGTTTCAGGCAGGGTTCATCGGTATACAGATTCTGCCAATCCTGCGTTTTCTGCGCAAAGCCGAAGTTTAAGGAAGGCTGGAAGCAGAAGAAATTGACAAGGTAGTTGCCGTTGCGTTCGCAGTTGCCGGTCATATGTTTATAAGGACACCAATTGAACACGTCGTCGCTCCATACATAATAGTCGGAGTATTCGTTGCGTTCATATTTGGAAGATTCCACAAACCATTTATGTTGGTCGGAGGTATGTCCTACAACTAAGTCAAACAACACCTTCATACCTAAAGCGTGTGCTTTTTCGGTCAGTTTGATAACGTCCTGAAACGAGCCAAACTTTTCATCAATCTGATAATAATCCTGCACGTCATAGCCGCCGTCTCTGAACGGAGATTTGAATACAGGGTTTACCCACACGATATCCGCAAACTGTTTGATATATTCCAGCTTCTGCGTGATACCCTTCAAATCACCGATACCGTCACCGTTGCTGTCATAAAAGGATGTGGGATAGACGTTGTAAATGATAGAGTTACTTAATTTTCTGTTCATACTGCACCTCCGCGCGTATCGTTTGCGCTTTTATTTTATTATACAAAATAACCATATCACGCAGTACACCTTTAAACAAGGGACAAATTTCTCTTTTTATAACACAAATTTCACCTTTTACTTTTTTAGGCATAATTTTCGCTGCGAACAACGTATCGTGTTATGAAAATTGAGGCAAAAACTCTATCTTCCACAGACTTGACGGGTAATGCGTCCTTTTTGCTAAATTCTACACATTGACCGCCATTTAAAAATATGGTATTATCGGGGAAGAGGAGTTGATACCGTGGCCAAGATTTACAATTCTTTGACAGAACTTATCGGCGCAACACCGCTGTTGCAGCTAACACACATAGAAAAAACTTACGGGTTGCAGGCGCGTCTGCTTGCCAAACTCGAAAAATACAACCCTGCAGGGTCAGCGAAAGACCGTGTGGCACTCGAAATGATAGAGGATGCCGAAAAACGCGGTGTGCTGAAAGAGGGCTCGGTGATTATCGAACCGACTTCGGGCAATACGGGGATAGGTTTGGCGGCGGTTGCTGCCGTGCGTGGGTATCGCACCATTATCGTGATGCCCGATACCATGTCCGAAGAACGGCGTATGTTAATCGCCGCTTACGGTGCCGAATTGGTGCTGACCGACGGCAAGTTAGGTATGCAGGGCGCTATCGATAAGGCAGAAATGTTGGCGAAGGAGATTCCCGACAGCTTTATAGCAGGGCAGTTTGTGAATCCTGCCAATGCGGCGGCACATTACAAAACGACAGGTCCCGAAATTTACGCAGATACCGACGGTGAAGTAGATATTTTTGTGGCAGGTGTCGGTACAGGCGGTACGGTGACAGGTGTCGGCAGGTATTTAAAAGAGCAAAACGGCAACGTAAAGGTTATCGGTGTGGAGCCTACAGGGTCTCCCGTATTGTCGAGTGGTAAAGCAGGCACGCACGGTTTACAAGGTATCGGCGCAGGGTTTATTCCCGAGGTGTTGGACGTAAACGTGTTGGACGAAGTCATACCCGTTACCGAGCAGGAAGCGTTTGACGCGGGAAAACTGCTCGCGAAAACCGAAGGCGTTTTAGCAGGCATTTCGTCGGGCGCGGCGGTGCACGCGGCTGTCAAAGTTGCGAGCAGACCCGAAAACGCAGGCAAAACGGTGGTTGTATTGTTACCCGATACGGGTGACAGATATTTGTCTACGCCGTTGTTTAGAGAATAAAACATCAAAGCCAGCCATAAGGGAGGTGTGGTTAGGTGGAGTTGTTTCGCAACTCCGTCGACGTTTTGCTCGAGCGCATTATCGTACGCTCGGTTTTGCTGCCGCAAAACACCGCAAAAGTCGCACCTAATCGCTTCTCAACTCCGTCGACACTCGCTAACGCTCGGTCGCGAAAATCCTCGGCTTCTCCTTGAGGTACTCCCCTGTTAGGGGAGATGCCTGAAGGGCAGAGGGGTGGCTGCTCTGCAAGAGAAGCTGGCGAGCAAAGCGAGCCTGATGAGGTGTCAGTCGCCTTTTTCCACCTCATCCGTCTTTCGGCACGCAAAATGCGTGCCGAAATCCACCTTCCCCTCAAGGGGAAGGCTAAAAAATACCCACAAAAGACAAGAGGAGACACACATTTTTGTGTATCTCCTCTATTTTTATCCCTTAGACCACCCACCTTAAGGGTGGTTTTTTGTCGACGGGCGATTCTCGAATCGCCTCTGCGCGACTCTACACAACGGTTTTTGCACTCTACCGAGGGGAGAGAGACGGTAGAGTGGGGAAAGATAAGTGTAGGTTGTCTTTCTTGGGACGTGGGTGTATAGTGGTCGGCGAAAGGTCGTGACAGAATGCAACGCACGAAATTAAAAGACAGAAAGTTACCCGATTACACGCGGGGAGAAGAAATTTTTAATATGGTATCCCACATTGTGGGCGGCGGCTTTGGGGTTATTGCATTGGTGACCTGTGTGATTGTTGCCGCACTGCACCGCAATGTGTGGGGCGTGGTGGGCAGTGCCGTTTACGGCACGGCACTGATTTTACTGTATACCATGTCCAGCGTATACCACGGACTGCATCCGAATCTCGGCAAAAAGGTGATGCAGGTGCTGGACCACTGCACCATTTACTTCTTGATAGCGGGCACCTATACACCGATATTGTTTTGTTCCATTCGCGCGGTGTCTCCCGCATTGGCGTGGGTGGTATTCGGTATTGAATGGGGCTGTGCGGCACTCGGCATCGTGTTCACCGCGATAGATTTGAAGAAATATAACGTGCTTTCGATGATTTGTTACATCGGTATGGGCTGGTGCATTATTATGGCAGGTAAAACTGCTGTTACCGCCATTTCCGCACAGGGCTTTTGGTGGCTGTTGGCAGGCGGTATCGCTTATACCATCGGCGCGGTGCTGTATGGGGTTGGCGTGAAGGTGCGGTATATGCACTCGGTGTTTCATTTGTTTGTATTGCTTGGCAGTATTTTACAGTACGTGTGTATTATCGGGTTTGTCATTTGACAACGCTGTCATTTTGCGATACCCTACGGTGAAAAGGGGGAGTGGATATTGTGACGGTGCTTTTGCTGATATTGGTAGGCTTCGGCGCAGGATTTGTGCAACGGGTCAGCGGCTTTGGGCTTGGCATTTTTGCAATGATGTTTTTGCCGCATTTTATGCCTTCCCAGACGGCGGCGGTGGTGGTTTCCAACCTGTTTTCCTCCGGCACCACAACCTACAATACGTTGTATTACCGCAAGGATATTGCGCTTAAAACAGCATTGCCGATGCTTCTTGCCGCAGTAGTATGTATCCCTTCTGCGGTATATTGCGCAAAATGGGTGTCGGGTGCGTTATTTTCTCGGCTACTTGGCGGTATTTTAGTGGCGTTGAGCGTATATTTTCTGTTTTTCAGTGCAAAAATCACCATACGCCCCACCGTTGGAAACGGAATCCTGTCGGGTGCGCTCGGCGGGGTGCTTGGCGGGCTGTTTTCAACCGGCGGACCGCCCGCGGTGCTGTATCTTTCCAATGCCACCCCCACGCCTGCCGTATATTTTGCCACCATACAGTTTTATTTTTGTGTCACCAACCTGTATACGGTGGCAACCCGTGCCGTAAACGGAGACATCACGTTGTTAACACTCGGTTATGCGGCTGTCGGCTTTTTAGGGTGTATAGCGGGCGACCTTGTGGGACGGCGGGTATTTAAACACCTGAACGCCGAACGGTTAAAACGTATTATTTATATCGGTATGATTGTAAGCGGATTGGTGATGATTTTGTAATCATCGCTAATCCGCTTTTTCATAGAAAGAACAAACCTTTTTAATCGGCAAAGTCCGTCGAGATTTTTCTTGCTCGCCAAAGGAGAGGCGAGCATTTTGCTGTCGCAAAACCGAAAAACTCGCACCTATAACGGATTATATAGAGGTCAGCGGTTCGACCCCGAAAACTAAATTTATGGAGATAAGTGGACATCTGCAAAGCAGATGTCCCTGCACTTTCGCGCACGCTTACACTGCCGCGTGCGTTTTGCCTACGGCAAAATACCGAAAGTTGCACCTATAAAGAATTATACGGTCAGCGGTTCGACCCCACAATACCACCGCGCAAAAAAGAACAGACGGTCTATTGACCGTCTGTTCTTTTTGGTGGAGATAAGCGGGATCGAACCGCTGACCTCTTGAATGCCATTGAATCGCAAAAAGCAAAAATGTTGTTTTTTGCGTATTTTTTCGTGTTATAGTGTCTTTTTTGTCCAATTTATGCTACCAATTCTAATAAGAATATTATAATATTTTTTTCGACAAAACGCAACAACCATCTCGCAAGTTAAGCGAGATGGTTGTTGCGTTTTAATGCCTAGAGAGTATTTGTTTTCAGATTATTTGACAACTCTATATTTGTTTCTTGGGCCATACTTAATAGAAGACAGTAGACTTAAGGACTCGAACTTTAGAACAAAGCTTCTGATGGTTGCATAGGCGGCATCGCCGTAATCTTTTTCAAGTTGTTTAGTTGAGAATTCTTCTGTGCCGTAACTTGAAAGAACAAAAGCCCACAGTTTTGCTTCTTTTTCTGTGATTTGTCCTTTTTTTACTGCGTCATCATACGCGGTCAAGGTGTCTACGGTGGCGGTTTGTTGTTCTGTTTTATTATAGACGTTATTTATAAAATATGAGACAAAAGGTGTTACGTCAATTTTACCGCTATATTTCTTGTTTTCTTCGATAAGCGTGTATGCATCGTAGTATGCCTTGCGACTCTTTTCAATTTCACTTGAAAAGGGAATAAAGAGCGTGGACTGATATCCTTTTTGAATTAAGAACCACAGGTGTACGAGACGCGCCATTCTACCGTTACCATCAAAATACGGATGTACAAATGCGAAATAGAAATGGATAATGGCTGCTTTGACCAAGTCGTTAATAGTATCTTCTGTGTTAGCGAAGGCTATCAATGCTTTCATATATTGGGGCACTTTCTTATAAGAAATACCGGCATGC
>JAZSED010000134.1:0-4420 GCA_045531495.1 Acutalibacteraceae bacterium | reverse complement strand
ACGGCGTGATTTGGTGCGTACGGGATGTGATGAAGCGTGTGTATATGCAACGTTTTCTTCGGTATCATCCCGCGTTCGTGAGTTTCTGACGACAGCGGGGTATCCAATGGAAGAGGATACGTTGCTGATTGGCCGCACCATCCGCGCAGACGGCAGAAGCAATTGCCGCATCGGTGGACGGCCTGCGACGGTAGGCGTGTTGCGTGAGGTTGGCAGAATGCTGGTCAATATCCACGGGCAACACGAAAACCAGTCATTGCTCGACCCTGCATTACATCTGCATTATCTCGAAAAACTAGGCGATTTTACGGCTGTGCGTGCCGCATATACGGCGGCGTATGAACAGTACTGTGATATCAGTCGTGCACTCAAGAAGGTAAAAACGGCACAAGCAGAGGCGCAGGAACGGGAAGATATGCTGCGTTTCCGCGTTGGTGAATTGGAATCAGCTGCATTGGTAGCGGGCGAAGAAAAAGAACTCGAAAGAAAACGTGATTTTTACCGCCATAGTGCAAAAATTGCGGGTCTTTTACGTAAAACCGATGGGCTCCTGTCAGGTGAAGAGGACGGAGGTGCTGTCGGTGCGGTTACCGAAGCGGCGGATGCGTTGCGCCATGCGGCGGCGTTGGTGGATAGCCTGTCCCCGTTATCCGAACGGCTGCAAAGTGTTATGTATGATTTAGAAGCACTCGCCGCCGAAATCGGACATTTTGCCGCGGATATGCATTTTGATGAAGCGGATAGAGAAGCCACCGAAAACCGTTTGGATTTACTGCATCGTTTGTCAAAGAAATACGGTACGGACACCGTAGGTATGTTGGAAATCCTTGAAAAAGACAGAGCAGAATTGCAGACAATTGAAACGGCGGATGAACGTGTCGCCGCTTTACAGGCGGAATTGGAAACGGCACGTGAAAAAACACTGTCGACAGCCGAAAAGCTGACACAGGTGCGTAAAGCCACTGCGAAAGAGTTTGAAAGGCGTGTGTCTGCGGAGTTGGCATTTCTTGATATGCCGTTTGTACAATTGGAAGTGTCCATCCTGCCCGTGCCGCTTACGGCAATAGGCGGTGATAAAGTGGAATTTATGCTGTCGGTAAACCCGGGCGAGCCGGCTAAACCGCTGGCGAATATCGCCTCTGGCGGTGAACTTTCCCGTATGATGCTGGCTATCAAGGCGGTTATGGCAAAAGCGGATGATATAGATACGCTGATTTTCGATGAAATTGACACGGGCATCAGCGGTCACGCCGCAGTCAAGGTTGGTATCAAATTACGTGAAACCGCCGCCTTCCGACAGATTTTGTGTGTGACACATTTGGCGCAAATTGCGGCAAGGGCGCATCATCATTTGTTAATTCGAAAAGACGTGCGTGACGGTAGGACTTGTACGGCGGTATTGCCGCTTGCAGTTGAGGAAAGCGAGCAGGAATTGGCACGTATCATCGGCGGCGTCGTGACCGATGCGAACCTACATGCGGCAAGAGAAATGCGCACAGAAGGACAGAAGTAAAAGGAGGCGTACCCTATGGTAGAAAAAGCGTATATGGAAAACGCGGAATTGTTGTATAAAGCCATTTTGAAGCTGGAAACGGTGGAGGAATGTGAACTGTTTTTCAGTGACCTTTGCACCGAAAAGGAAATCGGCGCGATGGTTCAGCGCTTGTCGGTCGCTAAAATGCTGGAAGAAGGCAGTAACTATGTGCAAATTGTGGAGGCAACGGGTGCATCTACCGCAACGGTAAGCAGAGTGAAGCGTTCGTCTAAAAACTACCGTATTGTGTTGCAGCGTATGAAAGGTGAGGACGCGTAAAAATGGCGGGATACGGTACTTTTTCGGCGTTTTATGATACGTTGACCGAAAACGTGGATTACGCAGGTTGGGCAACGTATTTGCTCAACCTGTTTCAAAAACACAGCAAAAAGCCGCAATTGTTACTTGACTTGGCATGCGGTACGGGTGCGCTGTCAGCGGAAATGCTGTCCCGTGGGGTAGATATTATCGGCGTGGACGGATCGGTGGATATGCTTGGAGAAGCAGGCGAAAAGGCCGCGGCCTTCGGTGAACGTTGGATGCTGCTCTGTCAGGATATGCGGTGTCTTGATTTGTTTGGTACGGTGGACGGTGCGGTGTGTATGCTCGATTCCATCAATCATCTCACTAAAACCGCCGATGTCCGGGAAGTATTCCGTCGTTTAGGGTTGTTCATCGAAAAAGACGGGCTGTTTATTTTTGATGTGAATACGCCGTATAAGCACGAAAAAGTGCTGGGGGATACGGCGTTTACCTATGAGGAACACGGCTTTTTCTGCGCGTGGCAGAATCACTATTTGCCACGTACAAAAGAAGTGGATATGGAACTGAATTTCTTTGTGGAAGACACGGACGGGTATGCACGGTATACGGAATATATCCGCGAACGTGCGTATACGGAGAAAACGTTGCGCCGTCTGTTGAACGAGACGGGGTTTGAAGTGCTGGCGGTGTACGGTGAACGTACTTTGGACCCGCCGCAAGCGGACGAACAGCGGATGGTGTTTGTCGCAAGAAACACAGCAAAAGAACAAAAGGATGGATAAAATGGCAAAGGTACTTCGTTGTTTGACACAGGATGCCACCGTAATGGCAATGGTGATAGATGCAAGCGATATTGTGGCTGAAGCGGAACAACTGCATAAAACGTCTGCGGTAACTACCGCGGCGCTTGGCAGACTGCTGACAGCGGCATCTATGATGGGTATTATGCTAAAAGGTAAAGACGATACGGTTACCTTGAAAATCAGCGGTGACGGCCCTGCGGGTATGTTAATGGCGGTATCTGACAGTGAGGGCTTTGTACGTGGCTACGTGCAAAACCCCGTTGTGGAGATTCCTTTAAAAACCAATGGCAAATTGGACGTCAGCGGCGCTATCGGCGGTGACGGTATGTTGTACGTTATCCGTGACAGCGGCATGGGCGAGCCGTACGTGGGTTGTGTGCCGTTGGTAACGGGCGAAATTGCGGAGGATATTACCACCTATTATGCGACAAGTGAACAGACACCTACTGTGTGCGCGTTGGGTGTGTTGGTAAATCCCGACCTTACCGTGAAGGTGGCAGGTGGTCTCTTGTTACAGCTCTTGCCGTTTTGCCCTGATGATGTTATAGACAAAGTAGAAAAGAACATCGGCAATCTCGGTTCTATGACCGAAATGCTGGCTTCGGGTATGACCCCGATGGATATTGTGGAAAAAGCGCTTGAAGGTATGCCGTTTGACGTGTTGGATACGTATGAGCCTGCCTATCGCTGTACGTGTAGCCGTCAGCGTGTGGAAAAAGCGCTGCTATCTATGGGTGCTGACGAATTGCGTTCGCTGCCCGACGAAAATGGGGAAGTGGTGGCAGACTGCTCTTTTTGCGATAAATTATACCGTTTTTCGCGCGAAGATATTGAAGAATTGATCAAGAAAAGAAAGCAGGAATAAATTTCCTGCTTTTCTTATATAATTATTTTGAAAAAAATAGAAAAAACGCTTGACAAATCGACACGGGTATAGTATTATAACTTGCGTCGCCTGAGCGCGACAACCTTGTGGAGACCGTATGGGAGCATAGCTCAGCTGGGAGAGCACCTGCCTTACAAGCAGGGGGTCACAGGTTCGAGCCCTGTTGTTCCCACCATACACGGCCCGGTAGTTCAGCTGGTTAGAACGCTAGCCTGTCAGGCTAGAGGTCGACGGTTCGAGCCCGTTCCGGGTCGCCACATTTGCCTCTGTAGCTCAGTTGGTAGAGCAGGGGACTGAAAATCCCCGTGTCATTGGTTCGATTCCGATCGGAGGCACCATTTTTGCGGCTTTAGCTCATCTGGTAGAGCGCCACCTTGCCAAGGTGGAGGTAGCGAGTTCGAGCCTCGTAAGCCGCTCCAAATCGGAAAAGGTGCTTGAAAAAGCACCTTTTCTGTATACGGCGACATGGCCAAGTGGTAAGGCAAGGGTCTGCAAAATCCTGATTCCCCGGTTCAAATCCGGGTGTCGCCTCCAAAAATCCCGAATGCGAAAGCGTTCGGGATTTTACTTTTTCACTCTTCACTTTTCACTCTTCACTAAATTTCACATTCAAACAAGAAACACAAGGGGACGGTTCTCTTGTGTTTCTGCTCATCATATTCACCTCCTTGAAGTTATGTATTACATAATATGCTGTGTTGCAATAGTGTGGCATTTATATGATTTTTAACAATCGCAGTTTTGCTGCTTTGTATGCGACAAACCTTATGTCAATGTTTTTGAAACTCAAATCAAACGCCTTTGTGTATCAAAAAATGATAAGCATTTTTGAAAAGCTGACGGAAACAATAACCCTATGTGAATACGGAGGGTTATGTATGAAATCTATATGGAATGAAAACATTGAACGCAAACAGTTTGCGTCACTCAAAA
>JAZSED010000099.1:0-3748 GCA_045531495.1 Acutalibacteraceae bacterium | reverse complement strand
GGCGTTTTGGCAAAGGATATGCTGTTTGCAACTTTGGACACCACCACGCGCGCACTCAAATTGCCCGACGGGAGAACGGTACTGCTGATTGATACGGTTGGCTTTATCCGCCGTCTGCCACACCACCTTGTACGCGCGTTTCACGCGACCTTGGAGGAGGCGGCACAGGCGGATTTGGTGTTAAACCTTTGTGATGCATCTTCGCCCGACGCGGCGGAGCATCTTGCCATCACCCGCGACCTTTTACAGTCGCTGGGCAGGGGAGAACGTCCTGTCTTAGAGGTGCTTAACAAATGTGACTTGCTGTTTGACGGCTTTAGACCCGATGCGGGCAGGGTGCATATCAGCGCGGCAACAGGAGAAGGTATCCCCACGCTGTTAGAAGCGGTTGCCGCAACGCTGCCGCCCGATCGCAAGAAGCTCAATTTGTTGTTCCCGTTTTCTCAAGGCTCACTTGCGGAGCAGTGCCGTAAGGAGGGTGCTGTGGAGTACGAAGAATACGTTACGGAAGGGCTAAAAATGACCGTGACGGTGGATTTTCGACTGTGGCACAAGCTGAAAGAGGCGGGCATTGAAGGCGCTGACGTTGAAACTTAAAAAATGTCGAAAAAACCGCAAAAACGCCTTGCCATAATGTGGAGTTTTGTGGTACAATACCCATATATGATATTTCGTGAAAAAGGGGAAAGAAAAATGGCGCATCATGATATCAACAGCGAAAATATTTTCAGTCAGGAGGAGTACGTTGCACCTATGCGCATTATTGCGCTGTCAAGTGCGAAGGATCTCGGCGCGAAAATCGACGCACACCTGACCCAATGGGCGCAGAAATGCGGTCGCGACGATAAAACCTTTTTGATTGAGGCGGAATGTCCGCGTTTCTCTTCGGGTGACGGCAAGGGCCTTATCAAAAGCAGTATCCGCGGTGACGATTTGTTCATTATCGTGGATGTGGGTAACTATAACTGCAAATATAAAATGTTTGGTCAGGAAAACGCAATGTCTCCCGATGACCATTTCCAGGATTTGAAACGTATTATTCAGGCGACCAGCGGTAAAGCACACCGCATTAACGTCATTATGCCTATTCTGTACGGTGGCAGACAGCATCGCCGCAACTACCGTGAGTCTTTGGACTGTGCGGTGGCATTGCAGGAACTGCAGGCTATGGGCGTTTCCAACATTGTGACCTTTGATGCGCACGATCCCCGTGTACATAACGCTATCCCGCTGATGGGCTTCGACAATGTGATGCCGTCCTATCAGGTACTCAAAACCTTGTTCCGTGATTTCCCCGATTTGAAGGTTGATAAAGAGCATTTGATGATTGTCAGCCCCGACGAGGGTGCTTTGAATCGCAATATGTATTACGCTTCCTGCTTGGGCGTTGACCTGGGTATGTTCTACAAGCGCCGCGACTATTCCCGTGTTGTTAACGGCAGAAATCCCATTGTGGCGCACGAATATCTCGGCAACTCGGTAGAGGGCAGAGACGTATTTATCGCGGACGATATTATTGCTTCGGGCGAATCTATGCTGGATATTGCGTATGAGCTGAAAAAACGCAACGCGGGCCGCGTGTTTGCGTATGCGACCTACGCTACCTTCACTTCCGGTCTTGACAGCTTTGATAAAGCGGTTGCGGAAGGTGTGGTTGACGGCGTGCTCGGCACCAACCTTACCTACCGTTCTCCCGAATTGCTGTCCCGCCCGTGGTTCCACGAGGTTGATGTATCCAAGTACATCGCGTACTTCATCGCGGCACTTAACCACGATGTATCGGTCAGTATGCTGGTTGACTCTCACGAAAAAATCAAACAGCTGTTGGCAAAACGCCAGAACGGTTAAAAACAAAAAAATCGACGCTTTGGATTTCCAAAGCGTCGATTTTTTTATTTGCCTGTGCGAATACCCGCCCACAGAATGACAATAATCTGTGCGGGGATACCGATGAGGAATAAGAGCCATACGTTAAAGCGGATAATGAATATCAAGGATAAGTATACCACCGCCAACACTGACCATACCAAAGCGGAAATAATGGCAAAATTATATTTTGTGTCAAACCAAATGCTGTTGAATACCAGCCACACAATGAGCGAAACGGGTACGGCATATACAAAGGTAAGCCACAAAAGCGGTTGTTGCGGCATAGCGGCTTGCAGTATCACAAACACAAAGGTGGCAACCAGCCACACCAAAACAAGGCACATACCCATAATCAATTTGCGGTTACGCTTTTGCCGTTTGCTCATCTTGGGGGTCTCTAAAGAGCTGTCGGTGTGTTCCGACGTGATGAGATAATCCACCTTCACCGAAAACATATCCGCCAGGGTTTTTAATACCGTGATATCGGGAACCGATTCGCCGCGCTCCCATTTAGATACCGCTTTATCGGAATAATTCAGCCGCTCCGCAAGCTCCGCTTGGGTCATACCGTCCCGCTTGCGCAGGTCAATAATGTTTTTCGCAATAATCAGTTTAATGTCTTGCATAGGACACCTCTTTTCTTTTGTTCGGTTGTATTCTACCATACTTTTCTACTGATTTCAAGTTAAAAAACCGTGAACTCTACTGCGGGTAGAGTCGAAAAAAGTCATTCTACTCAAAGCCCTTCAACAGTCGAGTGAAAAAACGGTAAAGTTCCGTGACGGTGGGAGGGGTTTTGTATATAATGTGGGAGAACCGAAAAGGAGGTTTTCGTATGAGTGATTTTGTTATTGTAACCGATTCGTCCTGTGACGTAGCGGAAAAGGTGCTTGCCGATTGGGGTGTGCACTGTGTACAGCTGGATGTGCTGGTGGACGGTGCTGACAACCGTAAAAATAATGAAATAGAACCGCACGCGTTTTATGAGGAGCTGCGCGGCGGAAAAATGGCACGCACGTCCGCTGCTAATATTACTACCTTTAAAGAAACCTTTGAGCCGTTTTTGCAGGGAGGTAAGGACGTTTTATATCTCGGGTTTTCAAGCGGTCTTTCCACCACCTACCAATCCGCGACCATCGCGGCGGAAGAACTGAAAGAGGCATACGCCGACCGTGTTGTGCTGACGGTGGATACGTTGGCGGCATCTCTCGGTCAGGGACTGCTTGTTTATTTAGCAGTCAAAAAGCAGGAAGAAGGCGCCTCTATCGCGGAGGTGGCGGCATACGTGCAGGAAACCCTGCCGCATCTGGCACATTGGTTTACGGTGAATGACCTCAACTTCTTAAAACGCGGCGGCCGTATCAGCGGTGCGGTGGCTCTGGTGGGTACCATGCTTGGCATCAAACCCGTACTGCATATGGACAATGAGGGTCATCTCATCAATATGAGCAAAAGCCGCGGCCGTTTGGCGGCTATTACGGCGTTGGCGGATAAATACGGCGAGACGGTGGCAGACAGGGAAGCCCCCGTGTTTATCAGTCACGGTGATTGCTTGGCGGATGCCGAAACCTTAGCGGGTATACTTAACGAAAAATACAGTGTACAGGTGCAAATGATTGATTTTGTCGGTCCCGTGATCGGCGCACACAGCGGCCCCGGTACCTTAGCACTGTTCTTTGTTGCATCCGAACGGTAATATATATTGTATAAAAGAAGTCACCTTTATGGGAGTTGCGGGTAGGGATTTGTAAAAGGCTTCTCCTTGAGGAGAAGCTGTCGAGCAAAGCGAGACTGATGAGGTGTTGCATGTTTCATTCCACCTCATCCACCGCTACGCGGTCCTTGCAGGACAGCCACCCCTTTGTCCTTCGGACATTTC
>JAZSED010000040.1:0-28170 GCA_045531495.1 Acutalibacteraceae bacterium | reverse complement strand
CCCTTCCACCGTGTCGGTGGTAAAGGTGAAGGTGTCTCCTTCTTGCAAGAACACTTTTCCCTCTTTGAAGGTGGAGATACGGTACTCGGGAAGTCGGATCGTAGCCATGTCGTTCTGTGAGCCAAGGAGTTGTTAGTCTCTCTTGTCTTCCTAAGACCGCTTGGCCTCCGACTTCCCTTCCACCGTGTCGGTGGTAAAGGTGAAGGTGTCTCCTTCTTGCAAGAACACTTTTCCCTCTTTGAAGGTGGAGATACGGTACTCGGGACCTTTGGTGTCCAACAGAATCGCAATCGGCATCTTCAACTTTTCCCGTACGCGCTTTATCATTGCAATATTTTCTTTATGGTCCTCGTGGGTGCCGTGAGAAAAGTTCAGGCGGGCAACGTTCATACCCGCAAGGCACATTTTTTCAATGGTTTGCTCGTTACGGCAGGCAGGGCCTATCGTACATACAATTTTTGTTTTCCGCATTGTTAAACTCTCCTAAGACGAAACTGTTATTAGGATACCACAAACTTTCCCTTTTTTCAATGTTTCATAAATAAAAAAAGCACGAGACAAGGCAACACCTTGTCTCGTGTTTTCATCTTTTTTTCGCGGCACGGTATTTTTCGCGGGTCGCCAAGCCACCGCGTATATGCCGCTCGGCCTTATTTGCATTCAGTACAACCCGCACCCGCCCGTACAATTGCGGGTCGAGCTTTTTTAAGCGTTCGGACACGTCTTTATGTACCGTGGATTTGGAAATGTGAAATTTTTTTGCCGTGGCACGCACCGTAGCGCCCGTGTCTATGATGTACTCTCCCAATACAACTGCCCTATCATCAGAAAACTCTCTCATACAACTACCACCTTTTAGTGCATTGTATGAGAGAGTTTGAAACAATATGCTATCGGGATGTACCTTATTCGTAATCTACAACGTCAACCCAAGAAAGTAAGAACTCGCGCTCGTGTGCATTGCCCTTCACCGACTGAGAAGCAGCAACGATAGGCATCCATTTCTGTACGTACTGTTTGGCGGTATCGCTCTTTTGGCAGAACAAATCAAGATATCTTTTTGCGCCGTCAACATCGCCGTTCAGACAAAACAGCAGATAGGTACGCGCCACGTCCGCAGAGGCATTGCCCTGTGTTGCGTGAGACCAATCGAGAATATACGGTGTGCCGTCTTCCGTAATGATAATGTTAGACGGGTTAAAGTCGCCGTGACAGACTTTGTTGTGCTTGGGCATACCTTCCAGGCGGGTGTGCAGCTCATACCGCGTGGTAGCATCCAACTGCGCCAAGGAAATTTTACGGTTCATTTTATCCTTCAGTTTGTTCAGAAGGGGACATTTCTTGTTGTGGACAGCAAGCTGTAAATCCACAAGCAATTCCAGATATTCATCTTTTTTGTCCGCATTCTCTTCCATAAGCTGTGCCAAAGTTTTGCCTTGAATAAACTCCGACACAATAGCCCACTTACCTTCTACCATCGTCACTTCCAGAATTTTCGGAATATCCAGACCGGTTTCTTCAATACGTGCCTGATTGAGCGCTTCATTGAGAACATCCGCCTTGGAATAATCCTCATTAAACACCTTAATACATCTATCGCCGTCACGATAAACGGTTTTATTGTTTCTTACTGCAATAACGTTATCAAGTTTCATGTGCGTTTCCTCCCTTAAGGTTTCTTGGGTTCAACAAAGTGCTTGCCGTAGTAAGCATTGAGGTACATCTGTTTTATCTCGCTCATCAGAGGATAACGGGGGTTAGCACCGGTGCACTGGTCGTCAAACGCCTGTTCCACCATATCGTCAAGACGGGACAGAAAATCATTTTCATCGATGCCGTAATCCTTGATCGTTTCCTTGATGTCAACCTTCGCTTTAAGTTGGTTGATTGCCTTAATGAGATTCTCCAGCTTTTCTTGGTCGTTTTGACCGCCCAGACCAAGGTAATCCGCGATTTCAGCATAACGGGCAAGGGTGCGGGGGTGGTCATACTGCGAGAAAGTACCCATTTTTACGGGCGCTTCACAAGCGTTGAAGCGGATAACCTCTTCGATCATCAGCGCATTGGCAATGCCGTGCGGCAAGTGGTGGAAAGCGCCGAGCTTATGCGCCATAGAGTGGCAAATACCGAGGAACGCGTTGGCAAACGCCATACCCGCCATGGTGGCAGCATTTGCCATCTTCTCGCGGGCCTCTACATCGGTCTGGCCGTTTTCGTAGGCGCGGGGCAGATATTTGAAGATGTTTTTGAGTGCCTGCAAAGCAAGACCGTCGGTATAATCGGTGGCGAGCATAGCCGCATACGCTTCCACCGCGTGGGTGACAGCGTCGATACCCGAAGCGGCGGTCAAACCCTTGGGCGCACTCATATGAAAATCGGTATCAATGATTGCCATATTGGGGAGCAATTCATAGTCGGCAAGCGGATATTTCACACCCGTTTCTCCATCGGTGATAACCGCAAAGGGGGTCACCTCGGACCCCGTACCCGCAGAGGTAGGTACTGCAATAAAATAGGCTTTTTCGCCCATTTTCGGGAAGGTATATACACGCTTGCGGATATCGATAAAGCGCATTGCCATATCCATAAAGTCGGCTTCGGGGTGCTCATACAGCACCCACATAATCTTCGCCGCGTCCATAGCAGAGCCGCCACCCAGAGCAATGATGGTGTCGGGTTGGAATGCCGCCATCTGTCTTGCGCCGTCCTGTGCGTTTTTCAGGGTCGGGTCAGGCTGTACGTCAAAGAAGGTGGCGTGAGCAATGCCCATTTCAGCCAATTTATCGGTAATCGGCTTGGTGTAGCCATTTTGATACAGGAAGGTATCGGTGACAATAAACGCTTTTTTCGCACCGCGAACCGTTTTCAATTCGTCCAGCGCTACCGGCAGACAACCTTTCTTGATATACACCTTTTCGGGCGCACGGAACCACAGCATATTTTCCCTTCTCTCTGCTACTGTTTTAATATTCAAAAGGTGTTTTACACCCACATTATCGGATACCGAGTTGCCGCCCCAGGAACCGCAACCCAAAGTCAGCGACGGTGCCAATTTGAAGTTATACAGATCACCGATACCGCCTTGGGAAGAAGGCGTATTGACAAGGATACGACAGGTTTTCATACGCGCGGCAAAGGCGTTCAGTTTTTCTTGTGCGGTCATCTCGTTAAGATACACGGAAGATGTATGACCAAAACCGCCATCTTCTACCAATTTCTCCGCTTTATCGAGTGCTTCGGTAAAATCCTTTGCTTTGTACATGGCAAGCACGGGAGACAGCTTTTCGTGCGCAAACTCCTCGGAGAGTTCTACACTTTCCACCTCACCGATGAGGATTTTGGTGCCTTCGGGTACGTCAACATCCGCGAGTGCGGCTATTTTTGCGGCAGGCTGACCAACGATTTTCGCATTCAATGCACCGTTGATGATAATGGTCTTACGCACCTTTTCGGTTTCATCGGGATTCAAGAAATAGCAACCGCGGGCGGCAAATTCTTCTTTTACCGCTTCATAGATGGTTTCGAGAACGATAACCGACTGCTCAGAAGCGCAAATCATACCGTTATCAAAGGTTTTGGAATGAATAATCGAGTTAACAGCCAAAAGAATGTCCGCACTGTCATCAATAATGGCAGGGGTATTACCTGCGCCGACACCCAAAGCAGGTTTACCGCTGGAATAGGCGGCTTTCACCATACCGGGGCCGCCGGTCGCCAGAATGATGTCCGCCTCTTTCATCACGGTGTTGGTCATATCCAAGGATGGCACGTCTATCCAATCAATAATACCCTCGGGAGCACCCGCTCGGACAGCAGCTTCCAACACAAGCTTCGCTGCAGCGATAGTGCTGTTTTTCGCTCTGGGGTGCGGGCTGATAATGATAGCGTTACGCGTTTTCAAAGCAAGCAAGCATTTGAAAATAGCGGTAGAGGTGGGATTGGTGGTAGGAATAACCGCCGCCACAACACCTATAGGCTCTGCGATTTTTTTGATACCGAAGGCTGTATCCTCTTCGATAACACCGCAGGTTTTGGTGTCCTTATATGCGGTATAAATATATTCGGCGGCATAGTTGTTCTTAATAACCTTATCTTCCACAATACCCATACCCGTTTCTGCAACCGCCATTTTCGCAAGAGGAATTCTCGCTTTGTTAGCGGCAGAAGCGGCAGCCAAAAAGATTTTGTCAACCTGCTCCTGTGTATAGGTTGCAAACACCTTCTGTGCCTGTCTTGTGCGCGCGATAGCCTGGGTAAGCTTCTCCACACTGTCTACGATTATATACTTTTCTGCATCCATTGTACACACTCCTAAACTATGTTCTGCTTGGATTGTTAATATTTTAACAGTGTTTGTTGCGGTTGTGAATTCTTAAAACAGATAATCGGGGTTATCAAAAATGATAACCCCGATTATAGCACACAAAAAGCCCGTTCCCTCACGGAATCGGGCTTTCCTTATCACTTATATGTATTTCCGCTTTGCTTCACTCAATTCTTCAATAAACTGTCTATCCAATTTTGTCAGTTTATATCCCTTTTTATAAATCAAAACGTCTTTATACACTTTTCGATTCTCCGTACATTTTCTCTGCACTAAGTTATAGCGGTCAAGCAAGCTCTGCGGCACGGGAGATACCCACATAAATGTCTCCGGATTCAATGTTAACAGTTCAAATTGGCTGGCTCGCTCAAAAATAAAGATCCTGCGGTCAATATTATCGGGCAGTTCTTCCTTCACCACCTTGGAAAGCGGCATAGACGGCACATACGGGTCCGCGTGCGCTATTTCTATATGCGCGGTCAGATCTTTGAAGGCGATTTCTTCTTTCTGTGCCAGCGGACTGTCCGCGCTCATAATCAGCGAATAGGTAAATTCGGTTACCAGCTCATACTGAAATCCCTTTTCCTCCAGCATCGCCTTGAAATATTTGTCGTAATTTTCCGCATAGCGGATAATACCGAGCTTGTAATCGTGATTTAACATATTATGAATGGTGCGTTGCGAATTGGTCTCCTTATAAAAAAACTCCGCCGGGTCCTTGGAAAGGGTTTTTGAAAAATTGGCAAACGCCTCCGAAATATAGCATGCACGGGGGACCGAAATGGAAAACCGCTGTTTTTGGGGTGCCCCCTCTTTATAAAACCTTTCCACAGCATCGATTTGATTGAGAATCCCCTTCGCAAAGTTAATAAATTCTTCGCCTGCGGGGGTTAATTTCATACCGTTTTGGGTGCGTTCAAAAATGGTAATACCAAGGTCACTTTCCAATTCTTTTATAGAACGGCTGATGTTTGGTGCCGCCACCAACAGTATTTCCGAGGCCTTGCTCAGAGAGCCCGCCTTCGCCACCTCCAACGCGTGCTTCATATGTAACAAATTCACACTTTTCACCACCGTTTGTTTTATCTTATACAGTATATCACTTCATACGTACAAAATCAATCTGTTTTAACAGTAAAAAGCAGTGCGTTTTCGCACTGCTTTTTCGTTATAAGATATCTGAAACGTCACCTACAATGCCGTAATCGGCATATTCGAATATAGGGGCGTCCTTATCGGTATTTACAGCAATTACCGTACCCGCCTTTTGCATACCTGCAATATGATGTACAGCACCCGAAACGCCGAGTGCAACGTACACGGGCGGGCTGACCGTTTTACCCGTAAGCCCCACCTGCATAGTATACGGCAGAAAATCGTTATCCACCATTTTTCGGGTAGCCGCCAATTCTGCCGATAAATTGCCCGCAAACGCTTTTACGGCATCCATATTGTCCTTGGCACCAAAGCCCGCCGCCACCACAATATTCGCGGCATTCTCGGTGGTGCGCACCGTCGCCATAGCCGGTTTCGTACGGCTGACGATTTTGGCGATCACGCTTCCCGAAAGTGCGGGACGGTACATATACAGCTGTTCTCCGTCAGTTTCAAGCAAGGTGCAATCCGCACAAAGCCCTAACCCGAGCACCGCACTCACCTGCGCGGACAGCTTTTTAGACAGCGCATCACTGCCCCAAATAACCGCGTTAGGTTGCAGTTCGGTTATACTTTCCGCCAACGTTCGGGCATCGGATACAGGCAAAACGGTGATATCATCACTTACCGTTTCGGCAAACACACGCGGTGCTTCACCGACAATACATACCTTCGACAATTTTTCGCCTGTATTGACAGCGGCTGTCACCTGTTCCCGACTCCTTTGCAAGCCTTGGCGTATAACATCTTGCAGCATATTCGGCGTAATGAACTGACATTTTCTCTTGCCGGAGGTGTTTTCGAAGGTTTTGACAACCCGCGTCGGCGACCCTGCAAGACCGCATTTTTGCGTATCCGCACCGATGTCCGCCGCCGACCACACTTCTACCTCGCCAAGTCTCGACATAATACTCGGCAGACGCAGGTTGTTGATGCGTTCTACCGTAATCAGTGCGGGCAGTGACACTGTCTGCACCCCTAAATCTCGCGTGGCACAAGTAATCTGTTCACCAATACTGTCTATGGACATAACGTTGGTGATGAGATTTGTACCAAGCAACACCGACAGCATCGGTCCCGTTTGTGCGGTATCCCCCACAAGGGTCTGCCTGCCGCAAAACACAAGGTCGGGCGCCAGCCGATGGATGGCCAACGACAATGTATAGGCAGTTGCCAACGTATCCGCACCCGCAAATGCCGCATCCGACAAAAGCACCGCTTTTTTCGCCCCCAAGCGGGTCAAACCAAGCAGGAAATCTTCAGCGGAAAGCGGACCCATACTCAAAAGAGTCACCTGTGCACCCTGTACACGCAAAGCCGCTTCATAAGCGCAGGCATCAAACGGGTTGATGTCGCCGTCAAGTCCTTGACGGACACATACTACAATCTTCATACTATCTCTCACTATATATCGGCGCTAACGCGTCGTGTATCTTCTTGTAAAGGTTAAACACTTTACGGTATTTCACGGTGTTTTCGGGATTGGGATAGGTAATATCTTTTTCCTTGACGCAGGTTTTGACAGCATCTTCCGCATCCGCGAACACACCGACAGCAATGCCCGCAAGCATTGCAGACCCCAAGGAGGAATCACTGCTTCGGGTGGTTTTCAGCGCAATTCCCAACGCATCCGCAATCATCTGTCTCCACAGCTTACCCTTGGTGCCGCCGCCGATAGCGGTAGCCACCGTATTGTACGGAATACCCAAGCTGTCAAGATACAGCTTGCTGTCCACCAACGAATATGCCACACCTTCCAGCACCGCGCGGGTAAAATGCGCCTTCGTATGGGTGGCGCGTACCCCTGTAAAGCTGCCGCAAAGCGCAGGGTCGGCATACGGGGTGAGTTCACCGTTAAGATACGGGTGGAAGATAAGACCGTCACAACCAATCGGCACGTTAGCGGCACCGTTATCCAGCTCTTGATATTCACCGCCGAAGGTATCTCTGTACCAACGGTAGGATGCCGCGCAGGATTTTGTCGCCGTACCGGGATACCAAAGGCCATCCGCGATATGTGCGTAATTCACAAGGTGTCGGTCGGGGTACGGTTTATCGGTAATGACGCAAATGCGCCCTGCGGTTGCCAATTTTACGGTTACGTCACCTTTTTTAACAGCACCGCTTGCGAATACCTCCATTACCGTATCGGTCGTACCGCAAATCACGGGTGTGCCTTCCGACAACCCTGTGTTTTGTGCCGCGGTTGCCGTTATCTTACCAATTATATCGGTGGGTTTCACGATAGGCGGTAACATATCCGCCGTAATACCCGCCAACGCACAAAGGTCTGCATCCCACTGCATTGTATTGCAATTAAACAACATACTTCCCTGTGCTTCAATATAGTCGGTGCAGTAAACCCCTGTCAAATAGTATCGCACATAGTCTTTTTCAAAGAAAATATACCGCGTTTCTTCAAATGCTTCGGGGTGGTTTTCTTTCATCCAGATAAGCTGCGGCAAGGTCCAGATAGTATCGGGCTTATGGAAGGTCTTTTTGAAAATCTCCTCACCCATCGTCTCGCGCAGCGCATCCGCCTGCGCGCGGCTTCTCGTATCGGTCCAATGCACCGCGTTTCGTATCGGCTGAAAATCCTTGTCGCACGGCAAATATGTATGGGTCGCGGAATCCAACGCCACCGCAAGTATATCCGCAGCGTTTACGCCGCTTTTGGACAGCACCGCTTTACTGTTTTCGCACAGCGCGGTTATCCAATCGGCAGGCGCTTGTTCACACGCGCCGTTTTCGGGATAATAGGTAGGATACTCCACTGTGTTTTCCGAGACAATGTTGCCGTTTGTGTCAATAAGCGTGGCTTTCGATGCACCGCCGCCAAAGTCTATGCCTAGTAAGTACTTCATATGTTCACCTTAATACTTGATTTCGTAATTGATGCCCGTCACACCGGGAACAACGCCTTTTGCGATATGCACCGCATTTTCCACGTGGGTCAACAACCACTTGTTAGTGCGAAACAGCACGGGATCAGCGGACGGCTTAACTAAATCGGTGTTGGTCCCTGTGGGCAATGCAACCACACAACCAAAACCCGTTTTTTGCACTTCACAAGGGCAAAAATGTAACGTGGTAGCATACACTTCCAACGCCGTACCCGCAGGCACGTAAAACGCGGTCAGTTTTTCGGACGACAGAGTATCATTTTCAATATCCTGCACCCGACCGAGAAACAATACAAGCGGCGTTACCGCGACGTTGATTTCAGAAGACGCGTGCCATTCCACCGCATTTAAAAAATTGCTGTGCCCCCAGCAATATCCCATCTGTGTCGGCATCTGTCCGAAACAGGTATCTGCAATTTCTTTAGCAATTGCAAGATTTTCAAATGCAGGTTGTGTCGGCACATACAAAGAACCGTCTGCGGGCATTGCAAGTGTATTTGCCGTCGCCACAATTTTTGTTGTATCCAAAGGCAGCACCCGTCCGAACGGACGAAACGCCGCGTCCGATAGGTCGTATATCGTCAAGTCGGGGTTTTTATCCTGCAATATTTTCAGCATATTCTCACCTCGGTAGTTAAATAGCGATACAGATGCCTGTATCGCTATTCTAGCACAAATATTAGCGATTGACAATCCAATCGTGTTCGGGGTCGTTGCTACGGTTAAAGCCCTGATAATCACCCGCCATCAGCCACAGGAAATAGGTCTGATAACCGGGGGTAGCCACGGTGGTGTGATACCCGTACGGGAACTCTACCAGCTCATCGTTTTTCACGCGATACGCCTCATCGATTTCACCGTCGGTGGTGTACAGGCACTGCACCGCAAACCCCTGTTTGGGGTCAAAGAGGAAATAATAAATCTCTTCCGCGATACATTCGGTGGGCATGTTGTCCTCATCGTGCTTATGCGGCGGGAAGCCTGCCCAATTGCCCTGGGTGCAATAGCATTCGCCGATGGTCAGCACCTTCGCATTGGAATTGCCGTCTATTAAGAAGCTGGTTTCTCTCTGGAAAGGCACTTCGCCCAACAGTTTTAATACAACGTGGTCTTCACGCAGCACCTGCGGTGCCGTTTTTTCGGTTACGGGCGTACCGCAAACCGCAATTTTAATGTGGTCAATGGCTTCAATGACCAACGCTTGCTCACGCGGCATGTAAAAGCTCTCCGCTTTACGGTTTTCAAAAACGTTTGCACGGTTGCCGACGTTTTCGTACACTTCATCGTTCACCTTTACGTTACAGTGGCCTTCCAGCATAATAAACGCAAACTCTTTATCTGCGGTATCAAACGGCAAGCTTTGTCCCGCTTCCAATTCGATGATACCGAACTCTAACTTTTTCAAAGAGCATTCACCGATTTTGCAAACAGGGGTATAGCCATTTTGCGGCACGTATGTTTTCTTATAATTATAACTCATAACCGTTCTCCTTCATATACTGTTTAGTGGTTTCGAACGTCGGCACGCTCTCTCTCGCGCCGACGCCCGTGCATTTTAAACCTGAAACGGCACTGCCGAAGTGGCAACACTTTGTAAAGTCAAACCCCTTCACAACACCTGCCGCAAATGCACCGTGAAACACATCTCCCGAGCCATTGGAATCTACCACCCTGGCCGGGTAAATCGGGTATGCCGTGACGGTTTTACCGTCATACAGTATCCCACCGCGTTTGCCTTGCGTCACCACTACTACCTGCGGGTGATACGTGTCATACAACTTCTTTGCCGCATCCTCTGCGGTGTCGCAGCCCGTGTGACCCAACGCAAATTCCTCCGACGGAATCATAATATCCGTAAGTGCCAACAAGCGTTCCACCCCGTCATACAAACCGCCGCAGTCATACAACACCTTGGTTCCGTTTTCTTTAGCAATTGTTGCCGCTTCTACAGCAGCATCCAGCTCATTACCGTCCACCATCAAAAGTTGTGCATCTCGTATCGCTTGTTTTTGTTCTTCGTTGAGTGTAAGCGGCGGCAAATCGCCTTTATCAAACACGCAGGTACGGGTAGCGGTATCCGCACACAGCCACAGCACCGACGCGAAAGAACGGTAGCCCGTTTTTACGTCAATAAGCTTGGTAGAAACACCGTACCTTTCAAAGTCGGCCTTTAGAAACTTACCGCCGCTGTCATCCGACAGCACGCCGATATACGCGGTATCCACCCCTAATTTCTGTGCCGCGACAAGTCCCGTTGCAACCGGACCGCCGCCTGCGGTTTTGGAGGATACAGCACGCATTTTGGTGTCTTCAGCGGGATAGGTAGGAACAGTATACAGGGTGTCAAACACATTGGCACCGATACCTACAATTTTCGCTGTCATAGCTTACGCCTTTCCATCGGCACCGACCAGCCGAATCTTATCCAAAGCCAATGCTTTTACAGCATCGATAGGTTTCTTCATAAAGAGGTCAATAGCAAGACTTCTGCTCGGATCCTGTAGAGTTTCCAAGGTAGCATCCGCAAAGGTGCAACACACGTCGGTGCCGATGTTCATTTTGCGAACACCTGCTTTGATCGCGGCTTTCACCTGGTCATCGGGAATACCCGAGCCGCCGTGCAGCACCAACGGAATGCCGCCGGTGGCTTCACGAATAGCCTTTACTCTTTCAATATCCAGACAAGGTGTTTTCTTATAATGACCGTGGGCATTACCGATCAGTACAGCCAGACAGCAAACGCCCGTTTCTTTGACGAATTTTGCCGCCTCTTTGGGATCGGTATATTCTTCCATAGCGTCGTCATTCACGCTACCTACGTGACCGAGTTCACCTTCTACGCCTACGCCGATAGCCGCACAAACATCAACAATATGTTTGGTGTTAGCAATGTTTTCTTCGAAGGAATGCACCGAGCCGTCATACATAATACCCGTTGCGCCCCAATACAAAATCTTTTGTGCTTCTGTTTCGGAAGGACCGTGGTCAAGGTGGAAGCATACGGGAACGGAGGCTTTTCTCGCCGCCGCTACGATAGCGGGAGCAAGATAGTAGCCAACCTCTTCGTTTACCAAACGGGGGTACACCTGAATGATAACAGGGGCTTTCGCTTCTTCGGCAGCTTTCACAACACCCATAATCGTTTCGGTATTATATACGTTGAAAGCAGGCACGCAGTAGCCGCCTTCTTCCGCCATGCCGATAATGGTTTTTAAATCAACTAACATCTTCCCCGCTCCTTATCCGAGAATCAAATCTTCAATAGACAGAATTTCCACGTCTTGTGCAACCGCCTTCAAGGAAACGTATTCGGAAACGCAAGCGGTCACGATAGCGGTAGCACCAACGCTGGTCGCGTTGAAAATACGGCGCGCCGCCACTTTTTTTATGATTTCGGGCATATACTGCGCCATCAAAATATTGCCTGCCCACACGGTTTCCTCACGGTTTAACAGCATTTCGCCGAGCACCGCGTAGGACATAATGATTTCGCGGGCTTCTTCGGTCTCTTCAAGGTCACGGGCAAGCTGATACGGGTCTTGGAATACAACCGCTTTGCCGCTGTTCTTGGCTTCAAGCTTGCCTTCTTTGATAAGATTTGCCACGAAAGATGTAAAGGTAACAACCTTTGCATTTACTTCAATGCCGTATTCTTTATACAGTTGTTTAATCGCCTTCGCGTCGTTGGGGTCATATACCACAACCGTGTCAAAATCGCCCAGCATTTTTGCACAAGCGGTCATCTGCTCTTTAGTTTCATTTGCCGCGCCGATAAGGAAATCAAGCTGCGCGCCGCTGGGTGCTTCATTTTCCAGAACGGTAAAGTCAACGCCCGCTTTTTCCAGCACTTTGACAGCTTTCAGAGCCTGTTCACAAGCCATAAATTTGGCGTCTACGCCCAACAACAGCAAGATGCCTTTTTTGTCGCCGTGCGCTTTGATAGCCGCGGAAAGTTTATCGCAGGTTACGGTTTTACCGTAAGCATTACCCGTTTCAAGACAATTCTGTACCAAAGTCATAATGTAATCGGGAAGTTTGCCTTCGAGCGCCGCCTGCAGACGGGTCTCCTTGGTAAACATAACCGGGTCCCAACCGGTGGTACAATCGTGAACGCAAGCACCGCAAGTACAACATTCAAAAATGTTATCCATAATCTCGCCAAGGTCAATGGCTTCGCGGTTAACAAGAGAAATACCGAGTGCGCGGGCACGGGCAGTGTTTCTTTCTTGACCCGTCGCATTGCCGATGGGACAAATATGGTGGCACATCCAGCAAAAGCGGCAGGAATCTACGTGTTGTTTACTCTTTTCAGACATCATCATAGTCGTATCCTCCCTCTTACAGACCCAATTTGAACGGATTCATAATGCCGTTGGGGTCGAGCGTTTTCTTCAAGCCTTCAAACACCTGCATGGCAGGACCGTACTGCTCCTTCATCAAACGGCCAAGCTTGATACCGACACCGTGGTGGTCATTCACCACGCCGCCGTTAGCGAGTGCCGCACGCACACCGCAGGTCCAAATCGCCTGGTGCAAACGCAATGCTTCCACCGGGTCTTCGGGCACATCCTTGCCTTCTACGATAAAGCGGTCGTAAATCATGGAGCCCCATTCGTACCAATGGGAGAAGTGTGCGATAAACTTCGCCTGCGGGAAGTTGGTTTCGATGGCTTCTTTCATCGCCCAATAGATTTTTTCGATTTTGTCGTAAGGCGCGATAGTGTCCATGGTACCGAACATCTGCGGGATGTCCATCATATGGCCGGGATAGAAGAAGGTAATCTTTTCCTTCCACCATTTTTCGCCGTATTCACTGCCAAGGTCTTCCGCACCGTATTTTGCGAAGGTTTCAAGAAGGATTTTTTCTTCTACTTCCACCATTTCTTTTACGCCTTCGTAAGCAATGTTCATAAACGCACCTTTGCGTTCTACGCCGACGATTTTTTTGATGAGAGAAGCCGTTTCCGCTTCGTCATACAAACGCATAACCGAGGGTTTAAACTTCTGCAACAATTCGCGGGAAGCCTGGAACGCGCCGTGCATATCCTGGAACAGGAAGCCGCGGAAGCGGCGTTCTTCGGGCTGGTCGAAAATACGAATCTGCGCCTTGGTAATAACACCTAAAGTGCCTTCCGAGCCGATGAAAATCTGATTGAGGTCAGGACCTGCCGCGTGTTTGGGCGCGGAGGAGGTTTCAATAATATCACCGTTGGGGAGCACCACTTCCATTTTCAGCACCATATCGTCGATTTTACCGTATTTGGTAGAAACAACGCCGATACCGCGGTGTGCCAGGAAGCCGCCGACGGTGGAACAGGTGAGCGAAGAAGGATAGTGCATCGTCGCCTTACCCACTTCATTTGCCGCCCATTCGATATGCTTATAGATAGCACCGGTGCCGCATTCTATGTACATACCTTCGGTGTTCACTTCGTAAATTTTGTTCATTCTCTTGGTATCAAGGACAATGCCGCCGGCAACGGGAATGGCACCGCCCTGCGTGCCGCCGCCCGCACCCCAAGTGGTTACGGGAATCTTATAGTAATTGGCAATTTTAAGAACCTTCGATACCTCCTGCGCATTCTCGGGACATACCACGATGTCCGCTTCGGGCATACGGCAACCGCGGTCCGCCCACATTCTGGACAGCCAATAGTAGTCCACACTATGGGTCACCTTATCGATTGCTCTGGTAGAGCAGTTCTCTTTGCCGACCGCGTCTTCCAGCTCGGTCAGAATCATAGCAAACAAAAACTCATTCATCTGATACTGCATTTTTTCTTTCTCCTTTTTATACAGACTTGTCAATTTTCAACGCAGGGAAATACTTACAGAACTCTTCAAATTCTTTGCGATAATCGCCTGCGATTTCTACAAAATGGTGAATATACGGGCCGTCTATCAAGCGGTCTTCCACCGCCTGCAGATTGTCAAACTCGCCCCACAGATAGGTGCCGTGCGTCTGCGGGCCCTCGGTGGTGTGACACACAAGCGGTAACACCATATAGTCGCCGCTTTCCTGGTCCATACGGGCAACGGTATACGTGCCGTCTTTCGCACGGAACCATTCACGCTGATTGACAAGGCGCGCCTCACTGTCGGGCGCTTTTTGAGACAACGGGAACGGACCGCAATGCCACAACAGCTCTGCATTTTTGTTTTCGGGATGCCGTACGGTAAACTCGCCGAACAGCGGCTTGCCGTCGCCCATTGTCGCAGCTTTCAGCAACACCATTGTGAGCGCACAATGCATATCGCTTTCGCACGCAATAAGGTAACCCAAATCATTCAAGTAACCATACACCGCGCAAGGTGCCAAACCGTCATACATAACGAGTGTTGCGGTCCAACATTCCGCACAGATAACATCCAAATCGTATTCTTCAAAAAAGCTGATGTACGTCAGCGCCAACGCCGCCATTTTATCAAGATACGGCGGGGTTAAGTCGTCCATTGTGTAATTATCAATGAAATACTGCTTAATCCGGGCGATTTCATCGGTTTTTTGTTCCATTTCCTTCATACGCTGTTCGATATGCGCAAAGTTCAGTGCTTTCACACGCACACCGAATTTTTCCATCAATTCGCCCTCGTTCCAAATCACCGAGTAGAACGGTGCAGGACGCGAACCGAACTGACCAATGCGAATACCCTCAAAGTTTTTCACCATACAGGCAACACGCACGAAACGTTCGAAGCCTTCCTTGAACTCCTCCGATTCCACACGGCAACACGGCAGGTGCGAGAACGGAATATGATACCGTTGGAACTGACGGGAGACACCGAAAAGACCGCATTGGGAGTCGGTGGGGCGCATACCATCTACGTAATATTCATCGTCAAGCGGTGCCCATAAGAGGCACGGTTTGCCGAGTGCTTTGGCAATGTCTGCGGCGGCTTCTTCGTTACCGAAGTTACAGTTGATGATCATCACCGCGTCCACCTTTTCTTTGCGGAAGCGTTCTACCACTTCCTTCGCAGACGCATCATCAAATACCAGGTCTTCAATACCGATGCCTTTGTTATCCACAAACGAAACTTTATCGGTCGTGAAATGTTCTTCTATGTATTTCACAAAGCGTTTGCCGCGTTGTTCGGCGGAGTACCACGTTAAAAACGTACCGCGCGGACGGTCGGTGGTGTTGCGACGCATAGCGACAAGACCGACTTTTACTTTATAATCCAGCATAGTATCGTCCTTTCTACATTTTATTACATCAAGATTGTAACAATCGCGTTGCTTTTGTTCAATGTTAATTTTGAAACATTTTTTGTAAAAAACGTTTCTTTTCACAAAAGAGTGTGGTATACTGCTTACGTACAAGCAGAAAAGGAGGTCTTTTCGTGAAAATCATTCCTTTTACAGAACTTTACAGCACCGAGTTTTTTCTGAAGGAAGCGTTGGCAAAAGGGCAGAATTGGTACACCCGCAATAATTTCTACTCTTGTTTAGGAAAGCCAAAGCCTTCCCACACATTGCTGTGGTTTAAAAACTGCAGCGCAAAAATCACAGACAAATACGGCAACGAAATCCTTGCGGAAAAGAACCAGGTCGCGTATATGGCAAAAGGGCTGGAATACACCGTCGAGTTTTATGACACAGCGCCGTCCAGGGATGATTCGGTTGTGTTCCATTTCCAATTACTTAGTGACCAAAATGAAGAAATCGCCCCTACCCTTTCCCCGAAAATTTGTATAAAAAGTGTTGACGCCGCCCTTGCTCTCGCCATTGAAAGTGCGGCAGCGGAATTCGACAAAAACGTTGTGTGTCTCCCCATTATCACTGCCGTGATTTATCAGCTTTTGGGTGCGGCGTGTCAACGGCAACGCCAAAGGGTGGTCAGCCACAAATATCAATACATCAGCGAAGGCATTGAGCTGATGGAAAACAATTCGGATAAAACACTCGCCGAAATCGCACAGGTTTGCGGTGTCAGCGAAGGATACTTTCGCAGGCTTTTCAGAGAATACAGCGGCGAAAACCCCGTAGATTTCCGACAAAAGCACCGCATTGAAAAGGCAAAGCAATTACTCCTTCTCGACACGCATTCCATCGGAGAAATTGCGGAAGAATTGCATTTTTCGGACATTTATCATTTCAGTAAAACCTTCAAAAAACTAACCGGTATCTCCCCACAGAAATATATCAGCCAGAGTAAGCACAAAAACGCATAATTTTCCCGAAAAAAAGCCGCTTGAACAATTGACAAAAAACGCGTCTTTTGTTATACTGCTATATGTAATTGTAATAAAGGGATATATGCGCTGTGCGACTGACGGAATTTGTGAGTTTACACAGGTGGAACACAGCGTCACATGGCTGGCGAGAGTTGAACTCTTTGCGCCTGCAGAAGAAAATTTTCGGTGATAGTTTGCCTCAAAACTTAAAATACGGGAGTATTCCTGCGTTTTGTCGGCTTCCTCTCACACAAAAATTTTGCGTTCTGCAGGTCGGAGAGTTTCTGCCGCCGAATTTTATGCGCGGGGAAGTGCGAATTTGCCGCAAGGCTGGCGCCTTGCAAAAATGAGCGCAAACCCGCACAGGAAAGACGGCGAGCGAAACCGCAAAGGGGTTCAACTCTCGCCAGCCTAAGCCGACCGTCTGGGCAGATCTCCGCTTTTTCGGGCGGTGGTCTGCCCTTTTTTCTTTGTGTGACGTCTTCACCGTTTGTCACACCGTTACAATAACGATTTCAAATGAGCTTTGGGAGGAAAAGAAAGATGAAAAAAGTTGGCATTATTATGGGTAGCGACAGCGACCTGCCGGTAGTAGAAAAAGCTATCAACACTTTAAAAGAATTCGGAGTTCCCGCTGAGGTGCACGTGTTTTCCGCACACCGCACCCCCAATGAAGCCGCCGACTTCGCTATGAACGCCAGAGCAAACGGCTTTGGTGCCATTATCGCTGCCGCAGGCAAAGCGGCACACCTTGCGGGCGCGCTTGCGGCGCGTACCACCTTGCCGGTTATCGGTATTCCCGTGCGCGCCAGCAATTTGGACGGTGTGGATGCGTTGCTGTCCACCGTACAAATGCCGTCGGGTATTCCCGTGGCAACCGTCGCCATTGACGGTGCCGCCAACGCCGCATTACTGTGCGTACAGATTTTGTCTGTCGCAGATGCGGATTTGGCAAAGAAATTAGACAACGCACGTGCCGCCGCAAAAGAGACGGTATTGGCGAAAAACAAGGCTATCGAAGATAAATATAACGCGTAAACACACAATCGTAATTCTTAGGAGGACTTTATGGGTGGCTATTTCGGTGTAGTCAGTAAACGGGATGCGATTTCGGATGTCTTTTTCGGCACCGACTATCATTCCCATCTCGGTACGCGCCGCGCAGGCGTTGCCGCGTATGACAAAAACATCGGCTTACAACGGGACATTCACAATATTCAGAACGCCCCGTTCCGCACAAAATTTGAAAATATTTACGACGAAATGCAGGGCACGTCCGCTATCGGTTGTATCAGCGACTACGAGCCGCAGCCGTTGCTTATCCGCTCGGCGCTCGGCACCTATGCTATATGCGTGGTCGGCATCGTCAACAACTCTAAAGAGCTAATTGAACGGCATCTTTCCAAAACAGGCGGTCACTTTGACGCGATGACCGGCGGTAACGTGAATACCACCGAGCTCGTTTCCGCGTTAATTGACCAGAAAAGCAGTTTTGCGGAAGGTATTCGTTTTGCACAGGAAGAAATCGACGGCACCGCTTGCATTATTCTGCTGAAGGACGACGGCAACATCATCGCGGCGCGCGACCGCCTGGGCCGTCTGCCGATTGCCATAGGACAAAGTGAAGACGGCTTTGCGGTGGCGTTTGAGGCGTTCTCATTTGAAAAACTCGGCTACACGTTTGTCAAAGAGCTGGGTGCAGGTGAGATTGTGGAGCTCTCCCCTGACAAAATGACCGTATTAGCACAAGCGGGCGCGAAAAAGAAGGTATGCGCGTTTCTGTGGAGCTACTACGGCTTCCCTACTTCCGGCTATGAAGGGGTCAGCGTAGAGGTAATGCGCTACATTAACGGTAAAATTATGGCGAGAAATGACCGCGAAAAAGGCCTTGCCACCGACATTGACTTTGTGGGCGGCGTTCCCGATTCAGGTACACCTCACGCTATCGGGTATGCCCATGAAAGCCGCTTCAATTTTGCCCGTGCGTTTATCAAGTACACGCCGACCTGGTCCCGCAGCTTTACCCCGCGGCATCAGTCCGAAAGACAACAGGTTGCCAAAATGAAGCAAATCCCCGTCAAGGAACTTATAGAAGGTAAAAAATTACTGTTTGTGGACGATTCCATTGTCCGCGGCACGCAGTTGAAGGAAACGGTGGATTTTCTGTATGAAAGCGGTGCAAAAGAGGTGCATATGCGTTCTGCCTGCCCGCCCATTATGTACGGTTGCAAATACCTCAACTTCTCCCGCAACACCAGCGATATGGATTTGATCGCCAGACAAACCATTATGGAGTTAGAAGGCGAAGAAGGCACTAAATATATCGACGAATACAGCGACGGTACCACCGAACGCGGTAAAAAGTTGCGTGAGGCCATTTGTGAAAAATTGCATTTTGCATCCCTCGAATTCCAATCAATAGACGGCATTGTCGAAGCCATCGGCTTACCCGAATGCGACCTTTGCACCTATTGTTGGAACGGCAAAGAATAATCCCAAAAATAATCCGAAAGGAAGAGAATAGTATGAAAAACTCCAAATCCGAAAGCTACGCCGCGGCAGGCGTGGATATTACCGCAGGTTATAAATCTGTAGAACTGATGAAAAAGCACATCAACCGCACCAAAAACGAAGGCTGTCTTGACGACGTCGGCGGTTTCGGCGGTTGCTTCGGTCTGGACCTTACGGGCATCACCGAGCCCGTATTGGTTTCGGGCACCGACGGCGTCGGCACCAAAATCAAACTTGCTATGCTCTTGGACAAGCACGACACCATCGGTATTGACTGCGTGGCGATGTGCGCCAACGATATTATCTGTTGCGGTGCAAAACCCCTCTTCTTCCTTGACTACATCGCGTGCGGCAAAAACTTCCCCGAAAAGATTGCTGACATTGTCGGCGGTGTCGCGGAAGGTTGTGTACAGGCAGGCTGTGCACTTATCGGCGGCGAAACCGCAGAGCATCCCGGTCTGATGCCCGAGGACGATTACGACTTGGCAGGTTACTGCACAGGTGTCGTAGACAAATCCAAAATTCTGGACAAAAACACCGTCACCGACGGCGACGCGGTTATCGCCTTGGCGTCTACCGGTGTCCATTCCAACGGTTTCTCCTTGGTGCGCAAAGTATTCGACATTGAAAACGCCGACCTTAAAGCACCCGTTGCCGAGCTTGGCGGCAAATCTCTCGGCGAAACCCTCTTGACCCCCACCAAAATGTATGTAAAATCCGTATTGGCGCTTCTCGAGCAAGTGAAGGTCAAAGCGGTATCCCACATCACCGGCGGCGGCTTTTATGAGAATATTCCGCGCGCCTTGCCCGACGGCAAGAGCGTGAAAGTTGATAAAAATGCGCTCAAAATTCTTCCCATCTTCAACTACATCGCAAAGGTCGGCAATATTCCCGAGCGCGATATGTTCAACACCTTCAATATGGGTGTCGGCATGGTGATCACCGTAGCAAAAGAAGACGTGGAAAAATCGCTCGAAATTCTCCGTGCAAACGGCGAAGACGCTTATGTTATCGGCGAAGTGGTGTCTGGTGACGAAGGAGTTATCTTATGAGCAAAACGAAAATAGCGGTTTTCGTTTCGGGTGGAGGCACCAACCTGCAAGCTTTGTTGGATGCGCAAAAAAACGGTATCTTACAAAGCGGCGAAATCGTGTTGGTTCTTGCTTCCAACCCCGAAGCTTACGCTTTGGAGCGTGCAAAAAAAGCGGGGGTTGCCACCGCGGTGGTATCCCGCAAGACAAGCGGCTCGCAAGAAGCGTTTGAACAAGGTATTTTAACGGCATTGAAAGAAAACGGCATCGAGCTTATCGTGCTCGCAGGATTTATGAGTATTTTAAGCGAGAACTTCACCTCCCGTTTTCCCCGCCGTATCATCAATGTGCATCCGTCCCTTATCCCCTCTTTCTGCGGAAAAGGGTTTTACGGGTTACGGGTACACCAAGCGGCACTCGAAAAGGGTGTCAAGGTCACCGGCGCTACCGTGCATTTTGTGAATGAAATTCCCGACGGCGGCGAAATCATTATGCAAAAGGCGGTATACATAGAGGACGGAGACACCCCCGAAATCCTGCAAAAACGCGTAATGGAGCAGGCGGAATGGATTCTGCTGCCCGCCGCTGTAGAAAAAGTATCTAAAGAAATGTTGCAATAAGAAAGGTTAAAAGGTGAAAGGTATGGCTTTATATGATTTGAGTACTCTGCTCAACACCAATTCCTATCCGGGTCGCGGCATCGTGCTCGGTCAGTCCAAAGACGGCAAAAGCGCGCTTATCGCGTACTTCATTATGGGTCGCAGTGTCAACAGCCGCAACCGCGTGTTTGAAATGCACGAAAAAGGTATGCGTACCAAAGCGTTCGACGAGAGCAAGCTCTCCGACCCGCATCTCATCATCTACAATCCCTACTTGAAACGCGGTAACATCGACATTATCACCAACGGCGACCAGACCGATACCGTATACGAGTATATCGAAGCACACGGCGAAGACGGTTTCAGCTTCGAAAAAGCGTTACACACCCGTGAATTTGAGGATGATGCACCCAACTTCACCCCGCGTATTTCAGGCATCCTGCACTACGCATTTGAAGGCAACACCTTCCACTACAAACTTTCCATTCTGAAAAGCTCCAACGGTGACCCCGCCGCTTGCGACAGATATTTCTACAGCTATACGCCGTTAGCGGGCAAAGGCCACTTCATTCACACCTACAAATGTGACGGTGACCCCATCCCCTCCTTCTACGGCGAGCCCGAAGAAATCGAACTGCCCAACACCGCAGAGGAGTTAGCGGATATCTGCTGGAACAACCTCAATGAAGATAACAAGGTTTCCTTGTTCGTGCGTCAAGTGCCGCTGGACGGCAGCGCGCCGCGTGAAATCATTATCAATAAAAACGTATAAGTGCGGAGGAAATAAAAAATGAAAGAATTCGAACTCAAATACGGTTGCAACCCCAACCAGAAGCCGTCTAAAATCTTTATGGAAGACGGCAGTGAACTGCCTATCGAAATTTTATGCGGCAGACCCGGTTACATCAACTTTTTAGACGCCTTCAACTCCTGGCAGTTGGTAAAAGAAATCAAAGAGGCGCTCGGCATGCCCGCTGTTACCTCTTTTAAACACGTCAGCCCCACCTCCGCCGCTATCGGCTTGCCGCTGTCCGACAAGCTGAAAAAAGCGTGCTTTGTAGATGACATCGAAGGTCTTGACGAGTCCCCCCTCGCCTGCGCGTATGCAAGAGCGAGAGGCACCGACCGTATGTGCTCCTTCGGTGACTGGGTGGCGCTCTCTGACGTATGTGACGTAACCACCGCACTGCTTATCAAACGCGAAGTGTCCGACGGCGTTATCGCCCCCGGTTACACCCCCGAAGCATTGGAAATTCTCAAAACCAAACGTAAAGGTAACTACAACATCGTAAAAATCGATGAAAACTACGTGCCCGCACCCCAAGAACGCAAGCAGGTATACGGTATTACCTTTGAGCAGGGCAGAAACGAATTCAAAATCAACAAAGAACTGCTTTCTAACGTGGTAACCGCGAACAAAGAACTGCCCGAAAGCGCTGTGCGCGACCTTATCATTGCGCTTATCACCTTGAAATACACCCAATCCAACTCGGTGTGCTATGCGGTAGACGGACAGGCTATCGGTGTCGGCGCGGGTCAGCAGTCCCGCATCCATTGTACCCGCTTGGCAGGTACGAAGGCGGATACCTGGCAGTTACGTCAACATGAAAAGGTGCTCTCCCTGCCCTTCCTGCCCACTTTAGGCAGACCCGACCGCGACAACGTTATCGACGGGTATATCAACCAAAACGAAGAAGACGTATGTGCAGACGGTAATTGGCAGAAATACTTCACAAAACAGCCCGCTCCCTTCACCCGCGAGGAACAGGACGCGTATCTTGCCACCTTATCGGGTGTGGCACTCGGTTCGGATGCGTTCTTCCCCTTCAGCGATAACATTGAACGCGCGAAAAAGAGCGGCGTTTCCTATATCGCAGAGCCCGGCGGCTCTATCCGTGACGATGCGGTTATCGAATGCTGTGATAAATACGGTATTGCTATGGCATTTACCGGTATGAGACTGTTCCACCACTAAGGAGATACAATATGAAGATTTTAGTAGTCGGTGGTGGCGGTCGCGAACACGCTATCATCAAAAAGCACAAAGAAAACAAAGAGGTGACCGAAATTTTCGCACTGCCCGGCAACGGCGGTATCGCCGCAGATGCCACTTGTGTGAATATCGGTGCAAAAGATATTGAAGGCATTGCTGCGTTTGCCAAAGAAAACGCCATCGACTTTGCGGTGGTGGCACCCGATGACCCGCTGGTACTCGGTGCGGTGGATGCTCTCAATGCTATCGGCATTCCCTGCTTCGGTCCCGAAGCAAAAGCGGCAATTATTGAAGGCAGTAAGGTGTTTTCCAAAAACCTGATGAAAAAGTACGGCATCCCCACCGCCGCTTACGAAACCTTTACCGATAAGGACGCGGCGCTCGCCTACTTAGACACCTGTCCCGTTCCCACCGTTGTCAAAGCGGACGGTTTGGCACTCGGCAAAGGCGTGATTATCGCGCAGACGCGCGAAGAAGCAAAAGACGCTGTCGTTTCTATGATGGAAGACAAGATGTTCGGTGACAGCGGCAACGCTATCGTTATTGAAGAATTTTTAACCGGTCCCGAAGTATCTGTTTTGGCTTTCACCGACGGTAAAGTGGTAAAACCGATGGTGTCTTCTATGGACCACAAACGCATCGGCGACGGTGACACAGGTCTTAACACGGGAGGGATGGGTACTATTGCTCCCAACCCCTACTACACCGCAGACGTGGCGGCACGTTGTATGGAAGAAATCTTCCTGCCTACCATTGACGCGATGAACAAAGAGGACCGCACCTTCAAAGGGTGTCTCTATTTCGGCTTGATGCTCACCCCGAACGGCCCGAAGGTTATCGAATACAACTGCCGTTTCGGTGACCCCGAAACGCAGGTGGTATTACCGCTTCTCGAAAGCGACCTTTTGACCGTTATGCAAGCAACCGCTAACGGTACTCTCGCGGACACCCCTGTACAGTTTGCGGACAAAGCCGCTTGCTGTGTCGTTATGGCGTCCAAGGGGTATCCCGTCAAGTACGAAAGCGGTTTTGAAATTACCTTGCCCGCCGATATGCCCGCAAACAAGGATGTGTATATCGCAGGCGCTAAAAAGGACGGCGACAAGATACTGACCGCAGGCGGTCGTGTACTCGGTGCCGTTGCCGTAGCGGATACGCTGGCGGATGCTGTCAAAGAAGCGTACGCCTTAGCAGATACCATTCATTTTGACAACGCCGTTATGCGCCGTGATATCGGCAAACGTGCTCTGGAGAAAGGACTAAACTGATGGTTTACAGAATTTTCGTTGAAAAGAAGCCCGCACTCGCCCATGAAGCGGCGGCGCTTACCAAAGATATCACCGATTTTCTCGGTGTAAAATCCTTAAAAGGCATTCGCGTTATCAACCGCTATGACGTGGAGGATATCGAAGAGGCATTGTTCCGTTATGCTTGCACCACCGTGTTTTCCGAGCCGCAGTTGGATACTACCGCTGAAGTGATTGAAACCGAAGGGTATACCTGCTTTGCGGTGGAATTCCTGCCCGGTCAGTTCGACCAGCGCGCGGACAGCGCGGCACAGTGTATTCAGCTCATCTCCTGCGGCAATAAACCGCTGGTACGCACCGCGAAGGTTTACCTCTTGGAGGGCGACCTTTCCGCACAAGATGTGGATAAAATCAAAAAATACGTCATTAACCCCGTGGAAAGCCGCGAAGCGTCCCTCGATTTGCCCGAAACGCTGAAAACCGCTTACGAAATTCCCACCACCGTGGAAACGGTAGACGGTTTCTGTGATTTGGACAAGAACGGTCTTGCCGCTCTGCTCGGCAAACTCGGCCTTGCGATGGATTTGGATGACCTTACCTTCTGCCAGACTTATTTCCGCAGTGAACACCGCGACCCGACCATCACCGAAATTCGTATGATCGACACCTATTGGTCGGACCACTGCCGTCACACCACCTTCCTCACCACCATCGACAGCGTAACGTTTGAAGATGCGTTGTTACAGAAGGCGTATGACGAATATTTGGCGGTAAGAAAAGCCATCGGCAGAACAAAACCCATTAACTTAATGGATATTGCGACTATCGCCACCCGCTATCTCAAAGCGGAAGGCAAGCTGCCCAAACTCGATGAATCCGAAGAAATCAACGCGTGTACCGTGAAAATTCAGGTGGAAACCGAAGACGGTATTGAGGATTGGTTGTTGCTGTTCAAAAACGAGACCCACAACCACCCCACCGAAATCGAGCCGTTCGGCGGTGCCGCCACCTGTATCGGCGGTGCTATCCGCGACCCGCTGTCGGGACGTTCGTACGTATACGCCGCTATGCGTGTCACCGGCGCGGCTGACCCGCTCGCCCCTGTCGAGAAAACGATGGCGGGCAAATTGCCGCAGAAGAAAATCGTTACCACCGCGGCGAACGGCTATTCCTCCTACGGTAACCAAATCGGTCTTGCGACCGGTCAGGTTGACGAAATCTATCATCCCGGTTATGCCGCAAAGCGTATGGAAATCGGCGCGGTTATCGCGGCGGCACCTGCAGAAAACGTACGCAGAGAAGTGCCCGCTCCCGGCGATAAAGTTATCCTCTTGGGCGGTCGTACCGGCCGTGACGGTTGCGGCGGTGCAACGGGTTCAAGTAAATCCCACACCTTAGACTCGTTAGAGAGTTGCGGTGCAGAAGTACAAAAAGGTAACGCACCCGAAGAAAGAAAACTACAGCGTTTGTTCCGTAATGCGGAAGCTTCTAAACTCATCAAACGTTGTAACGACTTTGGTGCGGGCGGTGTGTCGGTTGCCATCGGCGAGCTTGCTGACGGTCTGACCATTGACCTCAATGCCGTACCGAAGAAATACGAAGGCCTTGACGGTACCGAAATTGCTATCAGCGAATCGCAGGAACGTATGGCGGTTGTGGTTGAGCCCCACGAGGTAGAGCATTTCTGCCGTTTGGCTGAAACCGAAAACCTGGAAGCGACCGTTGTGGCTACTGTAACCGCAGAGCCGCGTCTTACCATGCATTGGAACGGCAACACTATCGTGGATTTGTCCCGCGAGTTCCTGAATTCCAACGGTGCTGAAAAGCATATTGACATCACTCCTGCCGCTCCTGCTCCCGCGGCGAAGGAAGTTCCCGACAGCTTTGTAGAAGGTATGCAGGCAATAGCAAGCGACCTTAACATCTGTTCAAAACGCGGTCTTTCCGAAAAATTTGACTCCACCATCGGCGCGGGCACGGTGTTGATGCCGTTTGGCGGTAAATACCAGATGACCCCCATTCAAGCGATGGTACACAAAATCTCGGTGGAAAAGAAGCACACCGACGATTGTTCGGTAATGTCCTGGGGTTACAATCCCTTTATCACCGAACAAAGCCCGTACCACGGTGCTTACCTTGCGGTTGCGGAATCGGTATGTAAACTGATTGCCACAGGCGCAAAATTCGAAGACGTGTATCTCACCTTCCAGGAATATTTCGAAAAGCCGTTGCAAGACGGTAAACGCTGGGGCAAACCGCTCGCTGCTCTGCTCGGCGCGTTTATGGCACAAAAAGACCTTGGCATTGCCTCTATCGGCGGCAAAGACTCGATGAGCGGCAGCTTTGAAGATTTGGACGTACCGCCCACCTTGGTTTCCTTCGCGGTTACCACCGAAAAGGTACAAAACATCATCTCTCCCGAATTCAAAGCGGCGGGCAATAAGGTATTCTTACTCACCCCCGAGTTCGACGATGACAAACTGCCCAACCCGCAGTCGCTCTTAGAACTGTTCGACAAGGTGACCGACCTTATGCGCAGCGGAAAGGTGGTTGCCGCTTACACCCCCGGTATGGGGGGCGTTGCGGAAGCAATTCTTAAAATGTGCCTTGGCAACCGTTTAGGCTTTGCCTTTGCCGACGGTATCGACAACGGCATCTTCGGGTATGATTACTGTGCGTTTGTGCTGGAATCCACCGAAAATATTGACGGCGCACAGCTGCTGGGTACCGTTACCGACGACGGCTTTATCACCAAGGGCGATGAAACCGTATCCCTCGATAGCTTGCAGAAAGTATACGAAGATACGTTAGAGCCTGTATACTCCTGCAACATTCCGCAGGAAGCACAGGGCCTTACCGCATTCAGCGCACCCGCCGAAAAACGCGTTGCACCCGCCATTAAGTGCGCGAAACCCAAAGTGGTTATCCCCGTCTTCCCCGGCACCAACTGTGAATACGACAGCGCTAAGGTGTTCAGAGATGCAGGTGCTGACCCTGAGATTTTCGTTATCAACAACCTGTCCGCTGAAGGTATCGCCCGCTCTGCCGAACAGTTTGCGGTGGCGGTCAAAGGCGCGCAGATTGTATTCCTGCCCGGTGGCTTCTCGGGCGGTGACGAACCCGACGGTTCGGGTAAATTTATCACCGCTTTCCTGCGCAATGCACAGATTAAAGCGGAAATCACCGACCTTCTCGAAAACCGCGACGGTTTGATGGCAGGTATCTGTAACGGTTTCCAGGCGCTTATCAAATTAGGACTTGTGCCGTACGGCAAAATCATCGACACCGATGAAAACTGCCCGACCTTGACCTTCAACACCATCGGTCGCCACCAATCCCGCATCGTACAGACCCGTATAGCCTCCAACAAATCTCCGTGGTTGGCTGAAACGCAAGTCGGTGACATTTACAACGTGCCGATTTCCCACGGTGAAGGCCGTTTCTTGGCAAGCGACCAGCTCATTCAGACCTTGGCGGCTAACGGACAGATTGCTACGCAGTATGTTGACCTTGCAGGCAATCCCACCGCTGACGTTCGCTTTAATCCCAACAACTCCGCTTTCGCTATTGAAGGTATCACCTCCCCCGACGGCAGAGTGTTCGGTAAAATGGGTCACAGCGAACGTATCGGTAACGGTCTGTACAAGAACGTGCCGGGTGATTATGACATCGGTATGTTCCGCGCGGCCGTAAAATACTTCAAATAAGGAGAGGTACACCATGAAAACTGATATTGAAATTGCACAATCCGTAGAAATGTTGCCTATTACCGAAATCGCGAAAACTGCAGGTGTAGACGACAAGTATCTCGAACAGTACGGCAAATATAAAGCCAAGGTGGACTATGCACTTTTAGACGAAGTGAAACGTCCCGACGGCAAGCTTATCTTGGTAACCGCCATTACCCCCACCCCCGCGGGTGAGGGTAAGACCACCACCACTATCGGCCTTGCGGACGGTATGCGCCGCATCGGTAAAAACGTTATGGTCGCACTCCGCGAACCGTCGTTGGGTCCCGTATTCGGTATCAAAGGCGGTGCCGCAGGCGGCGGCTGGGCGCAGGTCGTACCGATGGAAGACATTAACCTGCATTTCACAGGTGACTTCCACGCTATCGGCGCGGCGAATAACCTGCTTGCCGCTATGCTGGATAATCACATTCATCAAGGGAACGCTTTGGGAATTGATACCCGTCGCATTACTTGGAAACGTTGCGTGGATATGAACGA
>JAZSED010000109.1:0-2560 GCA_045531495.1 Acutalibacteraceae bacterium | reverse complement strand
GATGACCTTTCCGGCGGTGGATTCGGTAATTATTAAGAGATGCAAAACGGACTATGGAATTTCCATAGTCCGTTTTTTCTTTTATTGTGCTTCTATCCATTGTAGTTTAGTCAGCTGCTCAATAACCCCTTCGGGAATATCCTCTATCGCGCCGTCGCGGAGCTTTATCACCGCATACGCGGTCGTCTGCCCCGGGTAACTTTCTAAGGTGACGTTACTGCGAATAACCAAAATCTTATCTCCTGTTGTAAGTCCCTTAAATAAATCTCTGCCTGTTGGGTTGTGTAATTCGGTGGGGGAATTGCCGTGGATAAGCATAGCGCCGCCGCTTTTGGTTTCCAGATATCTGCCTTGTTGGAAAATCAACCCTTTGATTTCCATAAAAGCCACAAGCGCAATCGCTAAAATCAAAAGCACGCCAAGCACCGCCAAAGGAACGCGCCACATCTTTTTCATACAAATACCCCCTTTGCAAGTACAGTATAGCATAAAAAATGTGGAGTTTCAATATTTTCGCGCCTGCAAGTCAAGTGTGTACCTGCCGCATAATTTGTAGAGGACGGCCCGCGTTGCCCCTGCTTTTTGCGGAACGATATTGAAAAATCCGCACATTTATGGTACGATACCGATGAAAGAAGGGGTTAGATGAAAACCGAAAAGAATATTCTCATTGCGTTTTTATTGAATCTGTCCTTTTCCGTGCTTGAGCTTATCGGCGGTATGATTACGGGTAGTGTGGCTATCCTGTCGGATGCGGTACACGACGTGGGGGATGCCGCGAGCATCGGTGCGTCTTACTTTTTAGAAAAAAAGAGCAAAAAACAACCCGACGACACCTACACCTACGGCTACGCGCGGTATTCGGTGGTCGGCAGTATGATTACCACGTTAATTTTGCTGTTCGGCTCGGCGGCGGTGATATACAACGCGATAAGCAGAATGATTACACCCACCGAGATTAACTACAACGGAATGATTATCTTCGCCATAGTGGGTGTGTTGGTCAATCTCGGCGCCGCATTTGTGACCCGCGAGGGGGATTCTCTCAATCAAAAGGCGGTCAACCTGCATATGCTGGAGGATGTACTCGGCTGGGCGGTGGTGTTGGTCGGCGCTGTGGTGATGCGGTTTACCGATTGGGCAATTATCGACCCGCTGATGTCTATTGGTGTAGCGATATTCATTTTCATTAACGCTGTCGGCAATTTCAAAGAAGCCGTTGACGTGTTTTTGGAGAAAACCCCGCACGGTGTTTCGGTCGGCGAGATAAAAGAGCACGTTTTGGAAATTGACGGTGTTTTAGATGTACATCACGTGCACGTGTGGAGTATGGACGGGCAAAGCACCTATGCGACTATGCATATTGTCACAAACGCCGACCACCACACCGTAAAGCACGCGATTCGTGAGGAAATGGCGGAACACGGCATCGGACACGTGACCTTGGAGCTGGAAGCGGAAGGGGAACACTGTCACGAGCAAGACTGTCACGTGGAGGTGCACGCCCACCACGGACATCATCACCATCATCATCACCATTAACACGACTTGTGTTGAAAAACCGAAAAACGTATGATACAATAGTATTGTCAGAAGCATAAGGAGGGTACTGAAATGGAGAAAAGATTATACAAATCCAATACCGACAAGAAATTGGACGGCGTGTGCGCAGGTATTGCGGAGTATCTGAACATCGACCCGACGGTAGTTCGCCTGTTGTGGGCGTTGGCGGTGCTGGGCGCGGGCGTCGGCGTGTTGGCGTACATCGTGGCGGCAATCGTGTTGCCGCGCAAGCCCGAAGAATTGCAGTAAAAAAACACCCTACGATAAGTTGGGTGGTCTGAGGGATAAAAACAGAGAAGATACACTGAAACGGTGTATCTTCTCTTATCTTTTGTATGCACCTTTCTTGCCTCCCCTTGTTAGGTGGACTTCGCACGCGAAGTCCCTGCAGTTTTGCTCACGCAAAACTTGCACCTAAAAACACCTCCCCTTGTCAGGGGAGGTGGCAAAACCGCAGGTTTTGACGGAGGGGTAGTTTTTGAAAATAGGTTGGGTGCGCCTTCTTGCGTGCAACAAAATTCGCCGCAAGGCGCATTAAAACGGAATTTGGCACACAGGTTTCCTACTTGTAACGGTATAAGACAAAACTACCCGAAGAAGAGCAAACGAAAGCTCTTTTTCGGGTAGTAATTTTTTGGCGATATATTGCTGCGCAATGCGATATTTTTTCTGACGAAAAATCGATATATTTACCTATCGGTAAATGCGATATGATATAAATCCCCTCATGCCCCGCAGGGCATATCGTGTGCGCAGCACATATCGAACGCCCAAGGCGTATATCGCAAATCCCGTTAGGGATTTATATCGCTGCATTGTGTCCTTTAGGACACAATGCTAAAGATACGTTCTTTTATATTATTCATCGTCTTGTGTTTTCTTTTCGTGGGGGCGAACGGTGACCTGCAGGTCATCGGCACGCTGTTCGTCAACGGTCAATACCGTCACGGTAATATGTTCAAAATTAAAGCTGTCCCCTACCTCGGGAATTTTGCCG
>JAZSED010000041.1:0-5103 GCA_045531495.1 Acutalibacteraceae bacterium | reverse complement strand
ACCGCCCTACGATGTCATTTATTGCGTGTGCGTACATTTGGGTGACGTTCACGGACGGGCGACCAATGGTCGCCCCTACGGCATCATTATCCGTTCCGTTGTGATACCGCAACAAAAAAAGGACAACCTTCGTTGTCCGTTTTCTCTATGCGTTTCTTTCTTTCAATGCGCGTTCCGCTTCGCGTTTCATATCGCGTTTTGCGGCATCCTCGCGCTTATCATACAACTTTTTACCGCGGCAAAGCCCTACCTGCACCTTTACCCGCGAGCCTTTGAAATACAAGGATAGGGGTATCAATGTAAGTCCCTGCTGCTTGGTCAATCCGTACAGCCGCATAATCTCTTTTTTATGCAACAGTAACCGTCTGACACGCAAGGGATCGCGGTTAAAAATATTACCCTGTTCGTACGGGCTGATATGCATCCCGTTGACAAATATTTCGCCTTCCACCACGCTGCACCAAGCGTCTTTTAGGTTGACGCCGCCCTTGCGGATGGCTTTGACCTCGGTGCCGCACAATTCAATGCCGGCTTCTAAGCTCTCGTCCACAAAATATTCGTGGAACGCTTTGCGGTTTTCCGAAACGGTCTTTATATTCTCTTTCGCCAACGCCGGCATCTCCTTTCTTACAACTCGTTGCGACCTTCCAAAGAGCGACGAAGGGTCACTTCGTCCGCATACTCTAGGTCACCACCCACGGGGATGCCGTAGGCAAGACGGGTGATTTTAATGGGGAACGCCTTCAAAAGCCGCGCCAAATACATCGCGGTGGCCTCCCCCTCCACGGTGGGATTGGTCGCCATAATCACCTCGGTGATATTCTCGTCGGTGAGACGTATAAGCAGTTCTTTGACGCGAATATCCTCAGGACCGACACCGTCCATCGGAGAAATGGTGCCGTGCAGCACGTGATACAGGCCCGTATATTCGCGGGTGCGTTCAAACGCCGCCACGTCCCGTGCATCCTCCACCACGCAGATAACCGAACGGTCTCTCGCGGGTGCGGCGCAAACGGGGCAAAGCTCTTTGTCCGCCAGATTACAGCACACCGTGCATTCCCGTATTTTTGCGCGCGCATCTTTTATCGCATCCACAAAAGCGTCTGCTTTTTCCTGCGGCGCGCGCAACAGATAAAACGCGAGTCTGCCCGCCGACTTATGGCCGATGCCGGGCAAGCCCTCCAACTGCTCGACCAACCGCTCCAGCGGTGCTACACCGTATTCCATAGTATACCCTCTCAGAAGCCGGGGAATCCTAATCCGCCGGTAATTTGTCCCATACGGGCATCCGCGTCCGCCGCCGCTTTACGCACCGCTTCGTTAACCGCCGCTTTTACAAGGTCAGCGAGCATTTCCGCATCCTCGGGGTCAATAACCTCGGGGTCGATGTTCAGGCGCACGATTTCGTGCTTGCCGTTAACGGTCGCTTCTACAGCACCGCCGCCCGCCGAAGCGGTATATTCGGTTACTTCCAATTCCTGCTGCAACGCCGCGGCATCCTCCTGCATCTTCTGCGCCTGACGCATCATTGCCTGCATATTGCCGGGGCCGCCGCCCATACCTTGCGGTAATCTTGCTTTCATAGTCTTTACTCCTCAGTCGTAATATTCACACCCTGTGCGCGTCCTTTCTGCAAAAACGCGGTCAGCGGGTCTTCGGGAATCTCATCCTGCGGTGTCACCTTTTTTTTGATGCCGATACGCATACTGCGGCCGGTCACCTCACGGATGACAGAGAGGAAAATCTGCTTGTTCCCGTCACGGGTGGCAAGCGATTTGAACATTTCGTTGTCGGTACACACCAATACGATGTCACCGCGGATATACGCGGTAGAGCCGATAAGCACCCCTTGCAACGGCGGGCAAGCCGTGCCAAGCCGTTCCACAATCTCGCCCCATTCCGCAAAGGGGCGTTCCTCGCTGTCGACGGGTGCCGCTTCTACGGGCTGTGCGGGAACAGCCGCCGGCGCGGGTGTTTCCCGCTGTGCGGGCACCGCTTCTTCCGCAGGTGCGGGGTCTGCCGCAGGTACAGGCGGTGCCTGTTCTACAGGTTTTTGTTCTTGGACAGGGCGAGGGGCTGCTTTGACAGCCACGCCCGAGGCAAGCGCGCTTTCCAGCGCGGCCACACGGCGCAAAAGCGCTTCACTGCCGCTGTCCAGCGCGGGACAGCACAGCTTTAGCACCGCCATTTCCATTTCCACGCGGCGGGATACACCGCCACGCAAGCGATCCAGCGTTTCCTGCAAAACAGTCAGACACTGCAGCACCGCGGCGGCAGACTGTTTTCCTGCGGCGGCGCGGAGCTTTTCCCATTCGTCAGGGGATGCGATAATCAATGCCGTGGGGTCCTTTACCGTTTGTACAATCATCAGATTGCGGTAATGCTCCACCCATTCGGCACACAGCCGTTCCATATCCTTTGCACCGCGATACAAGGTATCCAACAGTGCGAGCGCGGCGGCAGAGTCGCCTGCGGCTACCGCGTCGGACAGCTGATACAAATAGTCACTGCCCGCCATACCCGTAGCTTGTGCTACCGCTTCGGCGGTGATTTCATTGCCAACCGACAAGCATTGGTCCAGAAGGGACAGTGCATCACGCATCGCACCGTCCGCGAGACGGGCAAGCAGCAATGCCGCATCATCGGTCACCGTAAAGCCTTCCGCCCCTGCCACCTCCTGTATACGCGCGGCAATTGCGGTCGGCGCAATACGACCAAAATCAAACCGCTGACAACGGGACAGAATGGTTGCGGGAAGTTTATGCACTTCTGTGGTGGCCAAAATAAAAATGGCGTGTGCAGGGGGTTCTTCCAGCGTTTTCAATAACGCGTTAAACGCGCCCGCAGACAACATATGCACTTCGTCGATGATGTACACGCGATATTTACCTGCGTTAGGGGTGTAGTTAACCTCCTCGCGCAGTTCGCGGATGTTATCCACGCCGTTATTGGACGCGGCATCAATTTCGGTGACGTCCAAAATAGAGCCGTCGTCAATACCGCGGCAGATTTCACATTCGTTACACGGATCGCCGTCTTTGGGGCGTAGGCAGTTGACCGCTTTCGCGAGAATTTTAGCGCAGGTGGTCTTACCCGTTCCGCGACAGCCGGTAAACAAATAGGCGTGTGCCAAACGGTTGTTTTTGATTTCATTTTTCAAAGCGGCGGTTACCGTTTCCTGTCCGCTGACATCCGAAAAGGTCTGCGGCCGCCATTTACGATATAACACCTGATACACAAAATCACCTCACGCAAAAGAAATAAACACAAATCGCGTACCCTTAGGCATACAAACGGACAGGCAGACTGTGGCGCACGGACGACACCGCTTAATGCTGCTCGGTTCCCCGCCTGACATGGTTCACAGCGCACCGTCGCACAGGACCCATCCGTTTGTATGCCCAAAAGCACGCGTAGCACCATATATTATAGTATACGAAAAGCATTTTGTCAACGAAAAAACCTCCGCACAAGCGGAGGTTTTGTTCTTCTCATTATTACCAATTAGGCGTTCGCTTTTTTGGCGAGGGCGGACTTTTTCCGTGCAGCCGTATTCTTGTGCAGGAGACCCTTCGCAGCAGCCTGGTCAATCTTCTTCACCGCGGCTTTCAAAGCTTCTTCTTTGTTTTCACCGGCAGCGATAGCAGCGTTAGCATTTTTGATCTCGGTACGGAGAGCAGAACGAGCAGCCTTGTTGCGCTCAGCTTTCGCAGCGTTAACCTTTACGCGCTTCTTGGCGGATTTAATATTGGGCATGGTCACACCTCCTAATCTAACTATTTCAAATCACGCACAAGTCATAATAGCACCCTTTTCCGAAAATTGCAACTGTTTTTTTCAGAATATTGAGATTTTTTTCGCAAATACTGCATATACCCCAATAAAAGGCAGGAAAACATATGATTTTTCGTACAGATTTAGCATTAGAAACCGTACAAAACGCAGAATCGCTGTCAACAGATGATTTTGAAAAGACGGTTGAGACAAAAGGAGCGGTCACCGTAACCACCTTGCATCTGCACACAGACGCAGCAGCCGACGCTGTCGGCAAACCGCGCGGCACCTATGTAACATTGGAATTTCCTGCCCTTTCGGACGACGAAAAACAGCTGCAGGACACCGCCGCTTTGCTTGCCGAAAAAATAACCGCTATGCTGCCTCGGGAAGGCACCGTTTTGACGGTAGGGCTCGGCAACCGCGGCATTACCCCCGACGCGCTGGGACCCCGCACGGCGGATATGGTGCTTGCCACCCGTCATATTAACGGCGAATTTGCGAAAAGTGTAGGTCTTGACGGATTGCGTTCGTCGGCAGTGCTCACACCCGGGGTTTTGGGGCAGACGGGGACCGAAAGCAGTGAAATCGTGCGCGGCGTGTGTTCGGTAGTCTCCCCTGCCGCTATCATTGTGGTGGATGCGTTGGCGGCAGGTGACGTTGCGCGGCTCGGCCGCACGGTACAGGTGGCGGACAGCGGCATCTCTCCCGGCGCAGGCGTAGGCAACCACCGCAACCCGTTAACCGCCGCTGCCTTCGGCATACCCGTTATCGGTATCGGTGTACCGACTGTGGTGGATGCGGCGACCATCGCCGCCACGGGTGGCGCCGACACCGTCCCGAAAGCGCTGCAAAATCTTATCGTCACACCCAAGGAAATCGACCTGGTCATCAACCGCGCAGCGCGGCTTATCGCCGCGGGTATCAACGCCGCGTTACAGCCTGCCTTTTCGCCGCTGGAATTGATTTCGTTGGCGCTGGCGTAACGCAGATGATGCCCTTGCGGAACGGTCACATCCGTTCCTTACATATTCCGTTTGTACGGTTGACATTTTTACATTTTATGCCTATAATACATACAATCGATAAACACGCCCCCTTAGTTCAACGGATAGAATAAGATCCTCCTAAGTGGGAGTACCATCTACCGCCAAGCGTGAATATATACGCGATTTTCCTGTATAAACTTAACATTGCCCCCTTAGTTCAACGGATAGAATAAGATCCTCCTAAGATTTAGATGTGTGTTCGATTCACGCAGGGGGCGCCAAAAGAAACGCCGCAAGGAATGATTCCTTGCGGCGTTTCTTCAATAGCCGAAAATCAACA
>JAZSED010000062.1:0-11422 GCA_045531495.1 Acutalibacteraceae bacterium | reverse complement strand
TATTATTCATCGTCTTGTGTTTTCTTTTCGTGGGGGCGAACGGTGACCTGCAGGTCATCGGCACGCTGTTCGTCAACGGTCAATACCGTCACGGTAATATGTTCAAAATTAAAGCTGTCCCCTACCTCGGGAATTTTGCCGATATGGGAGAGCAACCAGCCGTTGACGGTAGCAACCTCGGTTTCTTCCTCCACCTCAAACTCCTCGAAGAAATCGGCAAGAGACATAGACGCAGGTACTGTAAAAGTGTTTTGCGCCACCTCGCGGATGGACTCCTCTACCTCGTCGTGCTCGTCCCAAATCTCGCCAACCAATTCTTCGACAATATCTTCCAGGGTCACAATTCCTTCGGTGCCGCCAAACTCGTCCACCACCACCGCCATATGGGTCTTTTTCTCCTGCATCTGCTTTAACAGTGCGGAAATTTTTACCGACGGGGGTACGCATAACGCAGGTTGCAGCATATCGGCAATGCTGACCTCGCCCTGCGCCATGGCATTGTAAAACTGCTTTTCATTGATAATGCCGAGAATGTTATCCACCGTTTCCTTATAAACGGGAATACGGGAAAAGCCTGTCTCGCGGAATAAAGCCGCCAATTCCTCAGGCGTTATCTCAACGTCCGCCGCGGTAAGGTCAATACGAGGTGTCAAGATATCCTTCGCCTCGCGGTCGGTAAATTCAATGGCGTTACGGATAAGCTCGCTTTCCTCGCTGTCGATACCGCCCTCCTGCTCTGCCTCATCCACAATGGTAAGCAGCTCTTCTTCGGTGATGCCGCTGTCCTCCTCCACCTGAACCAGTTTGCTGATAACGCCTTTTAATTTGACAAGCAAAAAGTTCAGCGGCGTAAAAATGACCGCCAATGCGGAAATAACCCCCGCAACGTTCATCGCAAATTTTTCCGGCATTTCCTTGGCGATACCCTTGGGGGTAACCTCACCGAAAATCAGCACCGCCACCGTCATAACAACGGTTGAGACGGTCGGTCCGTTGCCCTGAAACAGCTGTACAAACAAAATGGTGGCAAGGGACGCGGATGCGATATTGACAATGTTGTTGCCGATAAGCACGGTAGACAGCAAACGGTCGGGGTTTTCGGACAACCGCAACACCCGTTTGGCTCTTTTGTCTCCAAGCTGTGCCAAATTTTTCACCTTGACACGGTTTAAGGACATAAATGCCGTCTCGGTGGCGGAGAAAAAGGCGGACAAGCCGATAAGAACAACAATAGCAACGATTAAGATAATACTGTGACTATCCATTTTGGATACCAACACCTCAATTTTTTCAATGATTTATACTTTCTTAAAAAGATTTGCCGCGGAACTGTTCAGCACAAACCCTGCGGCAGGCTTTTCGGACTTTTGCAATGCTTTTTCAATATAGTGGAAAATGAGAAAAGCCGCCGTGCCGCACACAAAGCCAACCACCATACCCGCCAGCACGTCCGAGCAATAATGCACGTGGATATACAGACGGGACATACCGATAACAGCCGCGAACACAAGACCTGTCCAGCTGTATTTTTTCGGCAACGCCCAAAAGAACGCAAACATCGCGGCAAACGCGGAGGTGGCGTGTCCCGACGGGAAAGAGCCGCTTTCGCTTTCGGTGCCGTGACCGATAGCCGTCCAAAACTCGCGGAAGATACCCAACTCATCCACGTACGGACGGGGACGCTCCACCAGCGGCTTAATGGTCATATTGGTCAGGAACAAACCGAACAATAGCGCTATCAACATCGCGGCGCCTGCCTTGCGGGTGCGGGGGAACAGTAAAAATACCACCCCGAGTACAATGAAAAACAGTCCTTCATCACCCAGGTGGGTGATGTTCGGGAAAAAGAAGTCGAAAAAGCCACCCAAAGGGCCTTCGTGCAGTCCAAAGAAAAACTGTGCGACCACGGTATCCAGCGGTCCGAATACGGTATTGAGCCAAGCGGCAAATGCAGTCATCTTGTATACTCCTTTATATATGTAGGTATGTTCACACAAGGTCAATATAGCATATCTGTCGAAAAATCGCAAGCAAAAATAATTTTCTTGACAAAAATTTGAGAGGTATGGTAAAATGACCCTGTTAAGAGGGAGTAGCTTACGCACCCGCGTGACAATCGGCGTCAATACGGTCAAAAGACCCGCCGTTGTATGAAAAAGCAAGACTCTTATTGCGTAAACTACGCAATAAGAGTCTTTTTTATTTCCTCGACAAATTTCACAAAAAGGAGAATATCAAATGGAAATCCTGTACGAAAACATTTTCCAATTGCAATGGCAGCATCTCGTTATGTGGGCTATTGGCGGCATCCTTATCTATCTCGCGATAGCCAAGGAAATGGAACCCACCCTGTTGTTGCCCATCGGCTTTGGCACCATTCTTGTCAACCTGCCCTTCTCGGGTGCTGTTGACCAGGCGCTGCAAGGCGGCGAAGTGGAACACGGTGCCTTGAGCGTTCTGTACAACGCCGGCATCGCCAACGAGCTGTTCCCGCTCATTTTGTTTATCGGCATCGGTGCAATGATTGACTTCGGTCCCGTGCTCACCAACCCGAAATTGATGATTTTCGGTGCGGCGGCGCAATTTGGTATTTTCTTCACCCTTTGTGCGGCGTCTATGTTCTTTAAAGAAAACGACGCGGCATCCATTGCTATTATCGGTGCGGCGGACGGTCCTACCGCTATCGTTGTTGCCAACAAGCTGAACTCTGAATTCAAGGGTCAGATTGCGGTTGCGGCTTACTCCTATATGGCGCTGGTACCGATTATTCAGCCGCCCATCATCAAGCTGCTTACCACCAAGAAGGAACGCCTTATCCGTATGCCGTACGAGCCCAAGCAGGTCTCCAAGCTGACCCGCATCCTGTTCCCCATCGTTATCACGGTGGTGGCGACCTTGGTTGCGCCTTCCGCGGCTTCGCTGGTCGGCTTCTTAATGTTCGGTAACCTTATCCGCGAATGCGGTGTGCTGGATTCTATTTCGGAAACCGCACAGAAGGTGCTGGCAAACCTCGTTACCATCTTCCTTGGCATTACCATTGCCACCCAGATGCAGTACGAGAAATTCCTGCAGATTCCCACCCTTATCATTATGGGTCTCGGCCTTGTGGCGTTCATTATGGATACCGCAGGCGGCGTGCTGTTTGCGAAATTTATCAACCTGTTCCTTAAAAAGAAAATCAATCCTATGATTGGCGCGGCAGGCATCTCCGCATTCCCGATGTCCGGTCGTATCGTACACAAAATGGGTCTTGCGGAAGACAACCAGAACTTCCTTTTGATGCACTCCATCGGTGTTAACGTGTCGGGTCAGATTGCTTCGGTTATCGCCGGCGGTCTTATCCTCGCCTTCTTCGGCGGCGCTATGTAAAGAGAGGTGCTTATTATGAATTTTGATTTTAATCCTATGAATTTCGTAAAGTATTTGAGCTATATGGGAACCGGTATGCTGACCATCATTATCGTTATGGGTCTCCTTATCGGCATCACCGTGTTCTTAAACTACGCGACCAAGCCGAAAAATAAAAAGTGAGAAAAAGCGGTGAGCGTTGCTCACCGCTTTTTTGTTGCATAAAAAGGCAAAATGGTGTATGATACTAAAAAAGGAGTGAGCATATGTCCAGAGAATGGTATATCCGTACCGACAAACGCAACATTCAAAGCTCGTTTGGGGATATTGATGTAACCCCATTAACCCCTAAAGAAAAATGGCAAAAAAACAAGGGTAAATATATTCTGTGGGCGGTTGAGCTTGTTGCAGTCATCGCAGTGCTCGTCTTCGCGTTGCCGCCGCTCTTTCGGAAAAACCCGCCCGATTACACCGTAACGGTGGTGACCCAAAACCCCATTCCCACCGCGGCAGAACAACATATTCCGCCCCTGCTTCTTCCCTATGCCGTCGACCGTGACGGTGATAAAGAGGTGGAAATTGCGGTGCGTGCTTTGGCTGTAGGCGATGTTGCCGCAGGCGAGAGAAATCCTGCGCTGGAAACGCTGATTGCGTCCTTCTACACCGATGAATATACGCTGTTTGCCATGGAGCCCGACTGTTATCAGAAGTTTGTTGCCGCGTATACCGAGGAAGGCAGCTCCCTGTTTGAAAAGATAGACGTTTCAGCGACAACCGACGGCAGCGGCACCTTACTTGCCACCGAAAAAAGCGAGCAGCTGCCTGCGCTTTGGTGGGGCGTGCGCGCACTGCCCAATGCGAAGGACGCCGCCAAGGAGAACGCCGCCGCACACAAAGCGTTGCTTGAAGCATTAACAAAAAATTGACAATCGACAAAATTTGTGATATACTGCCAATTGTGAATAAATTGTGAATTGGGTGATTTTTTGAGAGCCGACGGTAAAAAGTTAAAAAATGTAGACGCCATCTACCGCGTGGTGCCGCACATTATGACCGAGCGCCACGACGCGATGAATATGATTACCTTGAACCTGCCTGTGGAGCCGATGAATAAATATATCCACGCGAAAGGCACCCAGGGAATCAAGCTGTCCCATATGACCCTCATATTGGCGGCATATCTGCGCACTATAGCGGAATTTCCGCACTTAAACCGCTTTATTGTCAACCGTACCGCGTACAAGCACAACGATATTACGGTGAGTATGGTGGTATTGAAAACAGGCTCTCGCGAAGATGAAACCATGAGCAAAATTTATTTGGAGCCCACCGATACCATTTTCGACGTACACCGTAAGGTAAGCGAATATGTCGATGAAAACCGCAAATACGAAAGCTCCAACGCCACCGATAAAATTATCAACACATTGTTATCCATCCCCGGTCTTTTGCGAGTGGGTGTAGCGATTTTTAAATGGATGGACAAGCATGGTTTGCTCCCCAAAGCGATTATCAAAGCGAGCCCGTTCCACGCGAGCTTGCTGATTACCAACCTCGCTTCCATCCGCACCAACCACATTTATCATCACGTATACGATTTCGGTACCACCAGCGTTGGTATGGCGCTCGGCGTGATGCGCGAGGTGCCGCGCCGTACGTTAGACGGTGAAATCGTGCATGACCGTTGCATTCCCATTGGTCTGGTTATGGACGAACGTATCGCCTCGGGCAGTTATTTTGCCCTTGCGTTCCGTGCGTTCAAGCGCTACCTGAAAAACCCCGAATTACTCGAACAGCCGCCTGAGAAGGTTGTGGAGGACAACTAAAAAAGCCACCCACCATACGGTGGGTGGTCTAAGGGATAAAAATAGAGGAGATACACATTTTTGTGTATCTCCTCTTGCTTTTTTGTGGGCGTTTTTTCTGCCTCCCTTGCCTAAAGGGAGGTGGATTTTTGCCGTTTACGGCAAAAAGACGGAGGGATTGTTGGGGTAACGCTCGCTTTCACCCGAGCGCACCTCCTCTTTTGCCACAAAAAATCCCCCAGACAAAACCTACGGTTTTGCCAGCCCTTGCAGGGCAGCCACCCCTTTGCCCTTCGGGCGTTTCCCCTGATAGGGGAATACCCTTTAGGCAAGGGGGCCAGGTGCAGCCGCAAGTTTCTGCAAATCCCTAACCGCAACTCCCTTAGGAGAGGTTTTTACAGTATTTCATACATATTTGCGGCATCGTTTTTAGCAACCGTTTCCTGTACAGAAACCACCTTTACACGTATTTCTCGTGCACCGAGTGTCACCGTAATAACATCACCGATTTTTACGTCATAGGATGCGCGCGCGGGCTTGTCGTTCACAGCGACCTTCCCGGCATCACACGCCTCGTTTGCTACCGTACGGCGTTTGATAATACGGGATACCTTCAAATATTTATCCAATCGCATACCATCACCTCGTTTTCCAAGAAAAAAGCCGCCCTAAGGCGGCTTTTCCTGTTGAAATCAACTTATTTCGCAACAGCGTTTTTGAAAGCTTGACCAGCTTTGAACACGGGCTGTTTGGAAGCAGCGATTTTGATTTCAGCACCGGTCTGCGGATTGCGGCCGGTACGAGCAGCGCGCTCGCGTACTTCGAAAGTACCAAAGCCAACCAACTGAACCTTATCGCCGGCGGCGACAGCTTCTTCGATAGCGCCGATGACAGCAGCTACAGCTTTCTCAGCATCTTTTTTGGACAGTGCAGCTTTTTCAGCAACTGCCGCTACGAGTTCTACTTTGTTCATTTCTCAAAACCTCCATTTTTTTATAAAAAGTAGCGGAAAACCGCTTCTTTACGAAAATTATTGCGCAGCCGTGCGTTCCCACAGGTCTCGCCATTCCGCAACAGAGACGGATGCGATATCACCGCCTGTTGCTTTCACCAATTGCTCCATAGCCGAAAAACGGTCAATAAAACGATTGGTAGATAACGACAGCAGTTCTTCAGGGTCGTTGTGAAGCAAGCGGGACAGCGCCACGGATGCAAACAACATATCCCCCACTGCGGTATCAACGTCTCCTTCTTCTGCAATGCGTTGCTTGAGCAAAGCCACCTGTTGTTCCAACACGCACACAGCGTCCATAGGGGTTGTTGCCGTCTCAAAACCAACACGCCGTGCTCTGCCGAGCACCTTTCCCGCGCGCATCAAGGCGGGCAGTGAATGCGGCACACCGTCAAGCAACTGTGTCTGTGTTTTACCTTTTTTCGTCTGCCTTTTTACAGCATCCCAATTTTTCAAGGCTTGTCCCACGTCGGATGCATGAACCTCCCCAAATACATGAGGATGTCGCACAATCAATTTTTGACATAGGTCGTTTACAACATCGTCAAACGTAAACCCATTGCTTTCTTCCTCGATACAGGCGTGAAAAACGACCTGCAATAAGACATCGCCGAGTTCTTCCTGCAAGCCGTCAAGGTCTTCACGATCAATCGCCTCAATCGCCTCGTGGGTCTCTTCTAAAAAATCCCCGCGAATAGAACGATGGGTCTGTTCCCTGTCCCAGGGACAACCATCGGGCGAACGCAGAATCCGCATAACTTCCAAAAGATCCTGCATGCCGTATCGCTCTTTGTAAATAAAGTTTACTGCCATTTCAGTTTTCACTTCCTAAGCGTCACACATATCATACAGCAATTCAAGGCACAATGCAAGTGTTTTTTGTGTATAAAATCAAAAATTGTTACCTTTTTTCAACTTTTTTAGCTAATTTTCAGAGTTTTTCTCCGCAATTTTGACAAAAAGCGGCGTCAGAACGGTTGTTTTTGCCACAGGAAAGGCAGGTTTTGGTGCGACGCAAATCATCCATTTTATCGGATAACGCTTCCGCTTTTTCTTCCAATTCCGCAACATCCGCAAATAATGCTTCCAAAGTTGCCTCACAATTTTCACCGTTTAAATGCGACTCGTATACAATGCGACCGATTTTTTCCATCTTCATAGTAATAGTACGGGAAACCTCCGCGGCCTCGATCTTCAGTTTCGTCAAGCTGACCAGCTCTCCCGTTTTTTTACCTGCGGCATCCGCCAAATCCTTCGCTTTACAAATGACTTCTTCTACTGTTGTCATACCTGTCACTCCTTGCTGTTTTATATCTACATTCTACACTATACTATGCCAAAATGCAACCATCGTTCATCCCGTAAACTCTCGCAGCATGCTTTCGCGAGGTAACCGTTCAATCGAAATGTCAGGAAACGCCTGCAAACGCTCAATCAGCAACTGCGCTGTTTCATAATCGTTTTCCCACTTCTCTACCGCCTGTAAACGCGGCAGCAACATACCTTTTATCACACACGGTTCATACGCGAACGTGGTGTCCACCACACAATCCGCCGTATTTGTAAAGGGAAACATATACAGTTCCTCACCACGCATCACCTGCGGCCACATTTTCATTGTATTGGTAAACGGACTCGCACGGAATTGGTCATCCCGTAAAATGCGTCGGCAAAGACGTATCAACCTGCGCGAAAGCCACACGTCATCCCCGTTTACAAAACGGGTTATGGTATTGATAAACAAGCGATTCACATTTTCTTCAGGCAAATACGCTTGAATACGCGGATGGAACGCGTGGATGCCTTCCAAAATAACCGCCGCATCTTCCTCTAAAACCAACGGCTTGGTTTCTTCCAACGGACGTCGCAGTGAAAAATCAAACGTCGGCAAATTCGTTTTTCCTGTTTTCACCAAATCCGTCAAACAAGCAGTCAAACGCTCAAGGTCCAACGCATCCACCGTTTCGTAGTCGGGTTGCCCGTTAGGCAACAACGGCGCCTTCCCTTCTCCGAGGTAAAAGTCATCCAAAGAAACCACGTGCGCCGCGGTACCGATTCGTTGCAGATATCCTTTAAGTAAAGCGGCCGTAGTTGTTTTTCCCGAAGAAGAAGGCCCGCAAAGCAATACGATATGGCGGTTGGTACGACGGTTGTGTATCCTTTCCGCCACCGTCTCTATCTCTCGCTTATATCTGGCTTCTTCCATAGCAATTAAGCCGTCTGCATCCCGCAAAACAGCCTTTTTTACATCTTCAATTGACAGATTTCCCCTCATCGGCGCACTGTTCATAGAAGCTGTTCACCTTTTCCTTTCTGATAAGCATATCGTCAAATCGCGCAATATACTCATACGGAAATTTATAGTTAAATATGCGGGAAAGTTCATCTTTGCGCGGGTGCTTGAGCTTCGTAACCGCTCCTGCCCCACACCCGAGAATTGTATGTGTTTCATCCATTATATATACGTTGTAAAGCCCTTCTTTTCCGCGTTTTGCCCAGCCTGTGTTTTCTTGGTTGCTTACAGCGCGGCTTTGTCGGTACAAATAATACGGAACATATCCGTTTTGCGGCAGTTTTTCCCCTGTTAACGCTATCATCCGCGCCGCTTCTACCGAGGGTTTATAGTCAGCGCGATGCTGTAAAACCAAATTAGATGCTCTTTTCAAGCACAACGTGTGTACCGTAACGCTTTCGGGGTCAAGGCGTAAAATCTGTTCTAATGTGTCCGCGAATCCTTCCACCGTATCTCCCGGCAGACCTGCTATCAAATCGGTATTGATATTGTGCAATCCGACGCGTCTGGCAGTATTATACGCGTTATAAAACTCCTCTACGGTATGGCGACGACCGATACCTGCTAAAATATCATTATGCAGTGTTTGCGGATTGATACTGATGCGGTCAATACCCGCCGCGGCAATCGCACGCATCTTATCTTCGGTCACCGTGTCGGGTCTGCCTGCTTCTACGGTATATTCCCGTAAATGCGACAGGTCAAAATGTTGTTGTATAACACTGAAAAGGCGTGTCAACTGTTCCGCGGAAAGGGTAGTCGGTGTGCCGCCGCCGAAATATATGGTTTCTACACGCAAACCAAGCGCACGGGTCATATCCCCCGTATATGCCAATTCAGCAGCCAATTTCTCTACATATTCAGGAATCAGTTTTGCCGCCTGTGTTACCGTTTGGGACACAAACGAGCAATAATCGCATCTTGTGGGACAAAACGGTATCGAAACATACACACTGCAGGAATCGGGACGGGATAACGCCAAGATTTCATTCTCCGCACGTAACACTTCCTGCAAACGAGCAAGCTTCGGTTCGCTTACCAATAGTTTATCACGAAAATGCGCCACCGCTTTTTCACTGCCGTGTTCGCTTGTTAACCGACGCAGCAGTTTAACAGGACGGACACCTGTCACCAAGCCCCAATCCTGTTGTATGCCCAACAAATCAGACAGCAAACGATACAACAAGGTGGTCATTTCCAATTCACAGCTTGTCGTGTAATCCTCTGCGATATTAGAAACTTCACTCACCAACGTACGGTCTACATCGTCCCAATGCAACCGCACCGAAATGCGTGTCACAGTCTCGTAAGAATGCATTTCCGCAGTTACAGTCAGCCCTTCGAACGCACCCGTATCCGCTGTGTCGTACAACGTTGTAATTTTTTCTTGAGGCAAAAACAGACGACAGATATTTTCCATCTCAAAATGAAAGTCATTGCCGTTTAAAATCAAATACATATAAATACACACCTACACCATATAGGGATTTTGCTGTCTCTCCGTCTCAAGGGTGGTCGCAGGACCGTGACCCGGATATACCGCAAGATTACCGTCCAATGCTGCCAACCGCGCCAAGGACATCTGCATTGCGCCGATATCTCCCGTCGGAAAATCGGTACGACCCATGGACCCTTGAAAAAGGGTGTCCCCCGAAAACAGCATATCACCCACAAGATAACAGCAACTCCCCGATGTATGTCCGGGTGTGTGCAACACTGTTACCGTTTTCCCGCCAAAGGAGAAGATTTCACCATCTGTATAACAGATATCAGCCGAAAGCGACACCGCTCGCCCCTTAAGGCGACCGCTCAGATTTAACATCGGGTCAGAAAGCAGCTTTTGTTCGGCAGTACACGCTATAATCGGACAAGAAAATGCCTCCTTTAAAGGCAAAACCGCCTCTACGTGGTCAAAGTGACCATGCGTCAACCATATAGCCTTTACAGATAAATCGTGGCTTTCTATAAAGCGAATAATACGTTCCGCTTGGTCACCCGGATCAATAATCACAGCCGTTTTTTCCTCTGTGGAGAGAATATAACAGTTCGTCTGCAACAAGCCCACAGGAAGAACGTTCACCTGCATAATCAGTTCCCCTTTTTCCAAATATCCGTATCCATAATGATAGTAACAGGGCCATCATTCACCAGAGACACCTGCATATCCGCGCCAAACTCTCCCGTTTCCACGGGAACACCGGTTTTGCGCAAGGCTTCGCAGAAATAGTCAAACAGCGGCGAAGCGTGTTCCTTCTTGGCGGCTCCGAAAAAGTCAGGGCGTCTGCCGTGAGAAATATCCGCACACAAGGTAAACTGTGATACCGCCAAAACACTGCCGCTAACATCCAATAACGACAGATTCATTTTTTCGTTTTGGTCCTCAAACACGCGCATTTCGGACACCTTTTTAGCGAGCAAATCCGCTTCGTGTTCTGTGTCCGTAGGCACGATGCCCACCAGCAGCATACACCCCTTTTGTATCTCCCCTACGGTCTTTTCGCCCACGGTTACCGCGGCATGGTTTACCCTTTGAAAAACTGCTTTCATTGTTTTATTCCAATCTTATTTGAATTATGTGGTGGAGCGTTCCACGCGTTCCACGCCGTTTATCTGTAACAAGCGATTGATGATAAACTGCAGGTGATCCAAGCTGTTTACGCCAATGGTAATATACATCACCACATTATCCCGCTCGGGGTCTCGTGCGTTGATAGCGTGTATCATCACGCGCATTTGTGCCAAAGCCGCGGCAACATCTGCCAACATACCTTGTCGGTTAGCGGCAAAAATCTGCAACGACGCTTTAAAATCACCTTCGGTAGTGATTTCCCAATGTGCCTGTACCCAACGCTCGGGCTCTGCCGCCTCGGTCGGAACAGACGGCACATTCGAGCAATCCCGCTTATGCACCGAAACACCGTAGCCACGGGTAATAAAACCGATAATCGGGTCCCCCGGCACAGG
>JAZSED010000017.1:0-8644 GCA_045531495.1 Acutalibacteraceae bacterium | reverse complement strand
CAAAAAACACAAAACACTCCCAATGGGAGCATTTTGCACAAATAAAAGCGGGCTTTCGTTTATTTTTTTGTAAAAAACAACTAAAATTGTCTTGACAAGCCGCTAAGTACCTGCTATACTAAATATGCCAAGAGAGTTATAGCAACGGTGATAACACCGCCGTATTCTTCAAGATCTTTTGCAAAAAACTATGTTGTACGAACGTATGACAATTCTTACCATACGCGAGCTTTGTGTTTGCTTGCGCATAGGCAAGAATACCGCCTATGAATTAGTTCATAACGGTGAATTGGAATGTTTTCGTATAAAGGGTTCTATCAGAATTCCGATGGATTCCGTAAACGAATACATACAAAAACACAGCGAAAAACTTAATAGGGGCAAATAACCGTTCAAAAATCACGAGTGCTATAAAGAAAGGAGAAACTCTTATGAACGGAAGTTTGCAAATACGAAACGGGCGATATCATATGGTTTTAGCATATGTCGACCACGAAGGAAAATCCAAAAGAAAATGGAAAGCAACCGGACTTTCCGCCTCTGTAAAGGGCAACGAGAAGTTAGCTCTTCAGATGTTAATGAAATGGTCTGAAGAAATGCAAGGTTGCGATATTGAGAACGCTAACCAGCTCATGTCAGATTATATGAAAAACTGGCTGCCTACTGTAGAGGCGAATCTAAAAGCAACCACAATAAGAGGATACCGAGGCATTCTTAAATGCCACATTCTCCCCTATTTTTCCGTCAAAAAAATAAAGGTAACAGAACTCCGTGTCCTGCATTTAGAGCAATTCTATGCATATCTGATGAAAGAAAAATCACTGTCTTCAACCAGTGTGTGTCATTGCCACAGACTTATTTCCCGTGCACTAAAAGATGCCGTGCGTTACGAGTTGATCCGTGTCAATCCCGCAACGCTCGTGCAACTCCCGAAACAGCAAAAATATGAAGCAAAATTCTTAAACTACTCTCAGTTAGAAGAATTATCCTTGTTATTCAAAGGACACATCTTGCAACCGATAGTACAATTTGTTGCTACATACGGCTTACGCCGCGGAGAGGTTTTAGGTCTGTGTTGGGATCAAGTCAATTTCGACCATGACTGTTTCACTATATGCAGAACTTTTTCGCAGGTCGATGGCGGAAATGTGCTGAATGACTCTACAAAGAACGAGAGCAGTCGTCGCACCATGCCGCTGACATCATCTATGCGTAAGTTGCTTTTGCAGCTAAAAGAAAGGCGCGATAAGTATGCACCCCTATTCCCAAAAACATACGCAGAAAACAACTTCGTTTTTGTTTGGGAAGACGGCACACCTATCAAACCAAATTACGTAACAAAAGAATTTCATAAAATGCTGGAAATGAGCGATTTACCAACTATCCGCCTGCACGATTTACGACACAGTGCCGCTTCAAACCTACTGGCAAACGGCTGGTCTGTTGTCGAAACGCAAAAATGGCTCGGCCACTCTTTACCGTCTACCACGTTGAATTTTTACGCGCACGTAGATTCCTCATTCAAAAAACGTATCGGTGATTACATCGAGAACACTCTTGTGTTTGAAGACACTGACGAGATTGGTTAGATGTTTGGTTAGATGCAAGGGTTTTCTTGTTCAGAAACAACGACAAGAAAACCCGCATAAACACAGTGTTTATGCGGGTTTTCCCTTGGCAGGGGCACCAAGATTCGAACTCGGGACACGCGGTTTTGGAGACCGCTGCTCTACCAGCTGAGCTATACCCCTATATTCTATTTTATTATGTAAACAGCGACATGCGCTGTTATCATCTGGTGGGCCTTCAGGGACTCGAACCCGGGACCAACCGGTTATGAGCCGGGGGCTCTAACCAACTGAGCTAAAGGCCCATATAGGCGTCCCTATCGAAAGGACTTTTACATTTTAACACAAAACCGCCTTTTGTCAAGACCTTTACCGAAAAAAGTTCGCTTTCCTTTACCTTTTTGTGTGCAAAGAATCGGAAACTATTGGATAAATATCGTATAAATGTAAAAAAACACTTGAAAAACATTTTCTTTAGTGGTAATATGTTCTAAACGCGTTGATGGAGAAAAGTACACGCTTTCACCCTTTTACAGAGAGACCTGCCGCAGGCTGTAAGCAGGTTAACGGGTATTGTGCGGAAGTTCCCTCCGGAGCGGCGGATTGAACGACTTCTCGTCTTGTAGGTCTTGACGGCGGACACCGTTATCGGTCACAAAAGTGTTTGCTTTTGCAAAAATCAGGGTGGTACCGCGGAGTTTTCGTCTTCGTCCCTTTTGTGGACGAGGGCTTTTTTTATTTTCTGTAAAACACCAAACTGTAAATCACCGAAAGGAAGGCCACGATATGAAAGAAAAATTACAAGCGCTGCGCGCAGAAGCGTTAGACCTTTTAGCGCGCGCCGAAACTCCAAAAGAGCTCGAAGAGTTTCGCGTTCGTTTTATGGGTAAAAAGAGCGCACTTACCGAAATTATGCGCGGTATGGGCGCACTCCCCACCGAAGAACGCCCCGTTATGGGTCAGTTGGTCAACGAAGTGCGCAAGGAACTCGAAACCGCTTTGGCAGAGAAGGCGGAAGCTTTGCAGAACGCATTGCAGGCAGAAAAATTGAAAGCGGAAAAGGTAGACGTTACCATGCCGGGTACCAAGCCCGCCGAAGGTGGTTTACATCCGCTGAACGTCGTGCTGAACGATATGATTGACATTTTCCAATCGATGGGCTTTGACGTGGTAGACGGTCCCGAAGTAGAAACCGACCACTACAACTTCGAAGCGCTTAACGTGCCGCAGGACCATCCTGCACGCGATATGCAGGACACCTTCTATCTGGCGGAAAACATCCTGCTCCGCACCCAGACGTCCGCGGCGCAGATTCGTACGATGGAGCAGAGAAAACCCCCTATCCGCATCATCTGCCCCGGTCGCGTGTTCCGTGCCGATGAAGTGGACGCGACCCATTCGCCTGTATTCCACCAAATCGAAGGTCTTGTGGTGGACAAAGGTGTGACTATGTGTGATTTAAAGGGTGTTTTGGAGCAGTTTGCGCACGAAATCTACGGTCCCGACACCAAAGTAAAATTCCGTCCATCCTTCTTCCCCTTCACCGAGCCGAGTGTTGAGGTTGACGTTTCCTGCTCGGAGTGCGGCGGCAAAGGCTGTCGTGTATGTAAAGGCGGCGGTTGGATTGAAATTTTAGGCACAGGTATGGTACATCCGCGCGTTTTGGAAAGCTGCGGCATTGACCCGAATGAATACAGCGGCTTCGCTTTCGGTATCGGTCTTGACCGTTTGACCACCACCCGTTACAAAATCAGCGATATTCGCTTACTGTTTGAAAACGACCGCCGTTTCTTACAGCAATTTGATAAATAAGGAGGGATACTGCTATGTTAATTTCTTTGAATTGGCTCAAATCCTACGTGGATATTGACGTGCCCGTGAATGAACTGTGTGACCGTATGGTTATGGCGGGGTTTGAAGTGGAAAGCATCACCGACCTTTCGGAAAGTATGCGCAATGTGGTGGTAGGCCGCATCCTCAAATTAGAAAAACACCCCGACGCCGACAAATTGCAGATTTGTCAGATTGATATCGGTGCTGACGAGCCTGTACAGATTGTCACAGGTGCTGATAACGTGTTTGAAGGCGCTTATGTGCCTGCGTGTTTGCACGATTCTCTGCTCCCCAACGGTATGCACATCAAAAAAGGCAAACTCCGTGGCGTACCGTCCAACGGTATGCTGTGTTCGGGCGAAGAACTGTGCTTAAAAGACAGCGATTATCCCGGTGCGGAAGTTTACGGCATTCTCATTATGGATGACAAATACCCCGTAGGTACCGATATGCGCGACGTGTTACACCTAAACGATGTCGTTATCGATTTCAAAATCACCGCCAACCGTCCCGACTGTCAAAGCGTACTCGGTGTAGCGAGAGAAATCGCGGTTGTGCTCAAAAAGCCGTTTAACGCGCCCGTACCCACCTACAAAACGGTAGGCGGCGACATTAACAAGGAAATTTCCGTCACTGTTCACGACAGCGATTTATGTCCCCGTTATATGGGCCGCGTGGTCAAAAACCTGCGCATTGCGTCCTCTCCCGATTGGATGAAGCAAGCGCTCAAAGCCGCAGGTATGCGTCCCATCAACAATATCGTGGATATTACAAACTTTGTTATGCTGGAAACGGGTCAGCCGATGCACGCATTTGATATGCGCCACGTAGCAGGCCCCGAAATCCACGTGCGCCGCGCCGCCAAAGACGAAACCATCACCACTTTAGATGGCAAGGTACACACCTTGACAGAGGATATGCTGGTTATCGCGGACAAAAACGTGCCTTCCTGCCTTGCAGGTATTATGGGCGGCGAAAACAGTGAGATTGAAGCGGACACCACCGACCTGTTTCTTGAGAGTGCGAAGTTCCGCCGCGACAGCGTACGCCGCACCTCCCGCGCACTCGGTATCCGTACCGAGTCCAGCGGCAGATTTGAACGCGGCCTGGACATTATGGGCGCGGAATTTGCAATGGAACGCGCGTTACAGCTGATTTACGAGTTGGACGCAGGCGACATCATTGACGGTGTTATCGATGTCAACGACGGTCTCCCCGCCCCGCGCACCATTACGGTTGACGCACAAAGTATCAACGACCTTCTCGGCGTACAGGTGCCGTTTACCGCCATGGTGGAAATCCTTAACAGCTTACACATTGAAACGGTTTTGGACCAAGACAACCGACTCACCTGTAAAATTCCTTCCTTCCGTGATGATATTGAAGGCAGAGCCGATTTAGCGGAAGAAGTGATGCGCATTTACGGTTATGACCACATTGTGGGTACGCCGATGCGCGGCGCGGTTGTACGCGGTAATAAACTGCCCGAACGCATCAAAACCGACAAAATCAAACGCTTGCTGATTGCGGCGGGTATGTATGAAATTGCCACCTACTCCTTTATCAGCAGTAAAGCGGTAGACACCTTGCTGTTAGCGGCAGATGACGTTCGCCGTCAAGCAGTAACGCTGCTGAATCCTCTCGGTGAAGAATATTCCACCATGCGTACACAGTTGATGACCAGCATGCTTACCGTGCTGTCCACCAACTTTAACCGCAAGATTCCTGCGGCGCGTTTCTTTGAAGCAAGCAAGGTTTTTAAGCCGAAATCCTTGCCGGTTACCGAACAGCCCGACGAAGTACCCACCTTATCTATCGGCATGTACGGTGACAAGGAAGACTTCTTTACACTGAAAGGTATCGTAGAAACCGTATTTGCGGCATTTGACGTTACCGTAAACTACAAAGCGTCCGCTGAAACCTACCTGCATCCCGGCAGACAGGCGGCGGCACTGTTAGGAGACGAGCAGATTGCGGTGTTCGGTGAAGTACATCCCGATGTTGCGGCAAAATATGACCTTGACACCCGTGTATATGTTGCGGAAATTGATATTTCCAAACTGTTTGCCACCGAAAAGGCTACTGTTATTTACAAGCCGCTCCCCCGTTTCCCTGCGGTAGAACGCGATTTGGCGTTGCTTTGTGATGCGGATATGCCGGTAGCGGAAATTGCGGACACCATCCGTGCTGCCGGCGGCAAATTGCTTGAAACGGTCACCTTATTTGACGTATATCAGGGCAGTCAAATTGAAAAAGGTAAAAAGAGCGTTGCGTTCAGTCTTGCCTTCCGTTCCAACGAAGGTACCTTGACCGACGAACAGATTGAACCCGCTTTCAAGAAAATTTTCCGCAACTTGAACGAAAAAGGCTGTATTCTTCGTTCATAACTGCTTGCATTTTCGCATAAAATATGTTACACTAAGTAAGAATTCACATTTGGACAAGGAGGGACCTCCCTATGTTAGACAAAACTATGACCTTTTCTTTGGGTGGTAACAAGGAATTGGAAATGAAAACCATTTTAACAACGGTGTATGATGCTCTGCGCGAAAAAGGATACAATCCTTACAACCAGATCGTCGGCTATCTTCTGTCGGAGGACCCCACCTACATCACCACCCACAACAATGCTCGTACGCTGATTCGTAAGATCGACCGTGATGAGCTGATGCGGGAATTGGTGCGTTCTTATCTGAACAACTAAACTTTCGAGGAGATTACTAAAATGGCGGAAGAAAAGTCCAAGTTCCTTTTTTACAAAGGACACCCGCTGGTTCGTTCCGGCAACACCATTTACTATGGTTCTTTGGCCGATAAATGCGTTGTTATGATGCAGATTATCACCACCAAGCAGGTTGGTGATATGACCGTTGCGGATAAAATTCAGGTGCAGTTATTGTCTACCGACGAAACGTTACCTATGAATGAACGCTTCTTGAAAAAAAGCGAAAAACACGGTCTTTACAATGCCATGGACATCGCCAGTATCTGGCTGGAGCGTGCATTAAGCGAAAAAGGTTAAGAAACAACAAAAAAACAAGCGGTGCTTTGCACCGCTTGTTTTTTTGCTTAAAATATGATATATTATAAAAGGAGACACCTGCATTTTCTATGAAAAAAGGGAGGTAACGGGATGAAAAAAATCGTCGTTTGCGTACTGCTCGCACTCGCTTTTCTGCTCAGTTCGCTGAGCGCATCCGCAGGAGACGTACACGAAGCGTTTATACGCAGCGAAAGCGCATTGATTTTCTTTGGAAAAGTCACAGCGTATCAATCTAACAAAGAAAGTTCCCACATTTCCGTTTCCCCCTTGGCAGTTGTCAAAGGTAGTATAGCGGAAGATACAACGCTTTCGTTTGACAACCCATCCTTTTGCGGAGATTTCAGACCAAAAAACGGTAGAATATATTTAATCGGATACCTTGATGAAAACAACACCTATATTTTCGAGGTAACGGCGTATGATACGCAAACGTTGCAAATCAAGCACGCAAAAGGCGTTTGGGAAGCATTTGAGCAATACTTAAACAGTGGAAAATACGGAACAGCAAAGTTAGAAGGCATCGCACCCAACGCCGAATCCAAAACGGCCCTCGCCATCTATTGCACTTTAGGCGGTGTTGTTTGTATCCTCCTTTTTAGTGTTATCAATATTTGCAACAAAAGAAAACAACGCTTCAACACATAAGCCATAAAAAAGGCGCCTGCGCAGTAACCCTACGCAGGCGCTTCTCTTATTCTTCTACGGGTTGGTCGTCTGTTTCTTCAAACGTTTCGTCTGCTTCACAGTCAAAGGAGATGCAGGTGCATTCCTCCTCCGCGGCTGTTTCCAACTGTTTTTTCTTCGCTTTTGCACGAAGCAACAGCAGAGCAACGGTAGTTAAAGACGCAACCACAGCCACTACGACAACAACAATCCACAAAGTTTTCTTATCCTTAAACATTTCTATCGCCTCCGCAAGCAATCTTTACAGTATTTAGTATACCCTGTTTTTTTGAAAATGTCAATTATCCGACGCATTTTCAGCAAGCGTGCCTTCCATTAACGCCTTAAACGCATCGCCGTCCATTTTTTCGTGTTCCAACAGATATGCCGCAACCTCTTCCAATTTATCAAGGTGACGGGTCAGCTTCTCACGGGTCTTGGCATACGCATCGGTGATAATCTTTTCAATTTCTTTGTCGATACGCGCCGCAATTTCTTCGGAATAGTTACGGGTATGACCAAAATCCCTGCCAAGGAAAATTTCATCCGAATCGGATGCGCCAAAGGCAATCGGGCCTAAAGCATCGCTCATACCGTATTTCGTAACCATACTGCGTGCCAATTCGGTGGCGCGCTCAATGTCGTTAGAGGCACCTGTCGAAATATCCGCAAGGGTCAGCGCTTCCGCTACACGGCCGCCGAGCAACACCTGCAGGTCTTCCAGCATTTCTTTTCTCGAACGGTAAGAACGGTCGTTTTCGGGTAAGCTCATGGTAAAGCCGCCCGCCATACCGCGCGGGACAATGGAAATCTGATGCACAGGGTCTTGCGTGGGACAGAAATAGGTAACCACCGCGTGACCGGCTTCGTGATAGGCGGTAAGTTTGCGCTCTTCCGCGGTCTGTTTACGGCTCTTTTTCTCAGTGCCCACCACCACTTTGACGGTAGCTTCTTCGATTTCTTCCATCGTAATGGAATGCCGTGATTTACGTGCCGCAAGTAACGCCGCTTCATTCAGCAGGTTTTCAAGGTCAGCACCGGTAAAGCCCGCGGTGGATTTCGCCACCGTTTCAAGCTCTACATCGGGGGCTAACGGTTTACCCTTTGCGTGTACACGGAGAATCTCTTCTCTACCCTTGACGTCGGGATAGCCCACCACAATCTGACGGTCAAAGCGGCCGGGACGCATCAGTGCGCGGTCCAAGACGTCGGGACGGTTGGTAGCGGCAATCAAAATAATGCCTTCGTTAGCACTAAAACCGTCCATTTCCACAAGCAATTGGTTCAAGGTCTGTTCGCGTTCATCGTGACCACCGCCAAGACCCGCACCTCTCTGTCTGCCCACTGCATCAATTTCGTCGATAAAGGTGATACAAGGCGCGTTTTTCTTCGCCTGTTCAAACATATCGCGTACGCGGGAAGCACCTACGCCAACGTACATTTCTACAAAGTCCGAGCCGGAAATGGAGAAGAAAGGTACGTTTGCCTCACCTGCTACCGCGCGGGCAAGCAGAGTTTTACCCGTACCGGGGGGGCC
>JAZSED010000031.1:0-3321 GCA_045531495.1 Acutalibacteraceae bacterium | reverse complement strand
CAGAAGATACTGTTTTGAAAGTAAAACTGTCCGATGCATATACGGGCGGGTATATGGGTCTGTATATGTCTGACCCGTCCGGCGCTATGTATACCGGCTTTGCATTCCGTGGCTATGACACGGAGATTACCGAATTAGATACGGTGTATCTCTCGGCAACAGGCGATGATGCTAACACGGGCGACAGCGAAGCGACTGCGGTTGCAACGCTTGCAAAAGCAACGGAGTTGGTCAAAGACGGCGGCACTATCCATGTGGTGGGTGACTATCCGCTGACGGAATTTGCGGCAACCGCAAAAGAAATCACTTATGTCGGCGGCACGCTGGATTTCAGCGGTGTGGCTGACGAATGGGTCATTATGCAAGGCCCTGCCACTTTTGGTGACGTTACCTTGAAATTCAAGAGCGGCAACTATGTGTATTGGCTTGCCAATCACCACAAATTGGTGGTATCTGAAGATACTACCATCGAAGGTACGCCCAATGTGTTCGGCGGTAAGCAGATTTCTACCTTTACCGATACATATACGGGGAACACCCACGTGGAATTGTACGCAGGTACCTATCTGACCGTCAGCGGCGGCAACCGCAGAGGCGGTATGGCCGGTACATCTTACGTAAAGGTCGGCGGCACTGCGAAAATCACCAATTTGTACGGTGGTATCGGCGCTGACTACGGTCAGATGAAAGGTGACGTCAAGATGTATATCGATGGCGGCACTATCACCAACGTATACGGCGGCAGCTCACACCAAGGCACTGCCAACAGCGTGTATATCGAAATGAACGGCGGTACCGTTGAAAGCCTTTACGGCGGTAACGGCAACGGTAACGGCGTAGGCTCCAATATGAAACATACGGACTATGCCGCCAACGGTACGCTCGCTAAAGTGGAAATTGTATTAAACGGCGGTACAGTAACCCGTCGCTTGTACGGTGGTTGTTTTAACGACGTTTCTACTACCAATAAATATAAGGTATACGGTACCGTTACGGTTACCGTAAACGAAGGATTTACCTTTGGCGGTCACAGCAGTTGGGAAGGTATCCGTGCAGGTTCTCGCACAAAAGTAACCGATTATGAAAGTGATTGTGCGGAAACCACCACGCTGATCATTGACAATTTGGCGGCATATACGGCGGTAAGAGCTTATTTGAAGGGCGCTGACAGTTCCGCAATGCAGCAGTATGCGATTGTCAACACCACGGATACACTGAACTTGCCCGAAGGTGCCGAAAACGGTGAAATCACCGTTTCTGCCGTGGATAACGGTAACGGCACGGTCACTTCCACCATTACCGTAACCCCGAAAGCGGGGTATGAGCTGCAGGCAGGCACGTTGCTTGCAAAGGATGCGGAAGGCAACGTATATGTACCGACCCGTAAAGGTTTCCGCGACGGGGGAGATGCATCGCAGTATATCGTGGTAGCGACTTCCAAAGTGACTGCAGACGGTTTCTTCTATAAACCGACGGCTGAAACCCCGAATATCGGCAATCTCGGTAATTCTGTCAATACCGCGAAAAGCGGTTTGCGGTTTATTTCCCGTGTGAACCGTTCATTGCAGGGCGACGTCCCGTATATCACCCTTGATGGTGAACAGAAGAAAGTTCTCGATTACGGTATGTTGCTTGCTGTGGAAGATTTTGTCGGGGATGACCCCTTAACGCTCGAACTGCACGAAGAAAATGCGCTTGTGCAGAAAATCAGTATTTCCGAAAAGGAAATATATTTTGATTATTGTTCTGATTACGTAGATATGAGTATTTGCGTTACCAATATTGATGCCATTGAAGGCGCCGCGGATTTCACTATCAAAGCGCGTGCATACGTTGTGTACGATGACGGCACCGCAGACGGCGCTGTGGCGTATGCTACTGCGTTTGCTTCTACCTATAACGAAGCGGCACAGAATAAGGAAAGCAGTATGACCGACCTGGTCGCTGACGGTATGATTACCGCCGTTGGCAGAGCGGACCTTATCGGCGACGAATTCGCTATGGATAATGTACAATCCGGTTTCGCATTTACAGGTACGTTGCAAGGTGCTGTAAAAGTACGCTTTGATAACGAAAAATATGAAACGCTTCTTAACGTCTTTGTGGATGGTGTGATGTCCACCGTGACCGTACCGCAGGGTACATCTACGGTTACCATTGCACCGAACCTTGCTTACGGTGAACACACTATTAAAGTGGTGCGTGCATCTGCCGTGTATGAAGCGTATACCACCCTTTCCGCGTTGTTTGTGGATTATAACGGCAGTCTTGATGTACAGGAGGCAGCCGACGACAAGCTGAAAATCGAAGTGCTCGGCGACTCTATTACCGCAGGCTACGGCGTGGATTACGAGAGCGGCAGTGGCCTTAATTACAACCAATTGGCATCCCTCAGTGACAGCCATTACACCTACGCGGCACAAGCGGCACGTGCGCTGAATGCGGATTTGTCGGTGGTTGCGTGGTGTAGTAAGACCTTAGGCGATATTAGTAGCATCTACACCAAAACCTCCGCACGCAGCGGCTCTACCGATTGGAACTTTACCGGTAATGAAGCGGATATCGTAATTGTCAACCTTGGCACCAACGATGAATGGCAGGGGCTGGGCCTCAACAAAGAGGAATATAACACAGAAAACACCCTTGCAAAAGCACGCACCTTGCTTGCTACTGTTCGTGAGAAGAATCCGCGTGCTTATATCGTATGGGTTTACGGTATGATGCGTAAGGATTATGAAGACAGCGTGTATAAAGCGGTGGTTGCGGAAAGACAAGCTGCAGGGGACGACAAGGTCTTCTGCGTGGATATGTCCGCGTATAAGGGTACGGGCGGCTATAACGGTAACCACCCGAAACGTGCCGCACATACCGCGACTGCCACGGCACTTGTGGACTTTATTAAAGCCAATTGCAACGTGCAGGTAGCAACCATGGCTGACCTTGCGGCGGCAAATACCGTGAAATTCAACGGCCGTACCACTATTGAGGGCACCGCGCGCTCGATGCACTTCGGTAATACGGGTATCACCCTTTCGGGTTATCTGTACGGTGATATGGTACTGAACGTCACCAAAAATCACAGTATGGGTCACGTGAATATCGTCATTGACGGCGATTATGACAACGTAAAAACCGTCACTTTGCAACCCGGTGACTATGAATTGGTCATTTATGAAGATTTGGCGGCAGGTAACCATACGGTAGACATTTTGTACGGTACGTCCCGCGGTAAATCCGCTACTTTGGTGATGAAATCGGTTACCTACGCGGGTACGCTGACCACGCCTGCTGAAAAAGCATTGCAGATGGAATTTATCGGCG
>JAZSED010000067.1:0-6616 GCA_045531495.1 Acutalibacteraceae bacterium | reverse complement strand
TGCCGCAATTCTTGCCAGATTAAAGCTTTTGAAATAGGATATCATATTATGGATAGGAAAAAGTACACCTTTGCCGATTTGGTTGGCATTATGAAAAAACTCCGGGCTCCCGATGGTTGTCCTTGGGACAGGGAACAGACCCATGAAAGCATCAAAAAGCACGTGGTTGAGGAAGCCTATGAATTGGTGGAGGTCATTGATAAAAAAGACGAAAAGAAGATCGCCGATGAAAGCGGCGATCTGCTTCTCCAGGTAGTCTTTCATGCTGCCATTGCTGAAGATGCCGGAGAATACTGCATAGATGATGTTACCGATGCCATCTGTCGAAAGATGATGCATCGCCATCCCCACTTATTTGAAGGTGGCACTCCTGCCGATTGGGATGAAATCAAACGCCAGGACCGAGCACAGGAAACTGTTGCTGAGGAAATAGACGGAATTTCTACCTATCTTCCCTCCCTGATGCTCGAATCTCGGTGTTACGAATCATAAATTGGAAACAGATGAAGCCGAGTGCGCCCATAATCAATGCCGCGATAAATACGCGTTCACCGATAAGGTTATCGTTTTCATCATAAATAATGAACGGCAGAATCACCATCGGCAGCATATTGCCGAAAATAGAGCCTACCGAACGCCAGGCAGAAAGGGACGCTCTGTCCTTCACATCATTAGAAATCAAGGAAAGCAGAGAACCGTACGGTACGTTTGCCACCGTATAGAAAGCATCCCATACCACGTATCCCGCGATGAAGATGATGAATTTCGCCCAAACAGGTGCATTGGGGAACGGCAGGAAGCAGCAAGCACCACCCACGATAAGGCCAATAGAGCCTGCCCAAATGTAGGTCAAAAACTTGTTTCTTTTATATTTGTGTTTGTCCGCGTCAATGATGGTACCGATAAGCGGGTCGTTGATAGCGTCCCAAACCTGCACCACGATAAGTAACAGTGCATACCAAAGGTCCATACCCATAAATTGGGTCCAGAAGATAGACATTGTGCCTTTCAGCGCGAAACTCATATTACAGCCAAGGTCACCGGCTGCATACGCAATACTGTCGCGAATGCCGAAAGGACGGGGTTTACGATTTTGTTCCATAGAAACAATCCTCCCTTTGGGTGTGTGCCACCCTTTTTTGTCCCGTAAAGGTACAAGCATAGTATATCGTATAAACGCAAAAACGGTTAGCATAATTTTTATGTAAATGTACACTTTTTTTATTTTTCAACAGAAAAAATATTGAATTTTGATTATTTTTGTACTATAATTTTCCAAAGAAACAAAAAATTTTGTCAATTTTATGCAAAAAGGGCGGTGTATAGCAGTGTTTTATGACGGTCAACTGCGTTTTCTCGAAAATATATTACAAAAATGCCATTTACAGGTCGCTCGTTTGTGCCCCAACCTGCCGCTTGCACAGGATTTCCCGTTTGTCGTGCAGTATGCACAAGAGGGTAAAACGTTTTACGAACTGTTTCCCGATGTACACCCGCACACTATATACCATATTACAGACACGCAGTATTGCCGTTACGTCGTTTTACAACTGCCGTATTGCGAAACCGAAACACTGTTGTTTATCGGTCCCTATCTGCCTACAGACATTACCCATGCCGAGATATTGGAGCTAAGCGAGAAATTAAAACTGTCGCCGCAAAAAGCGGCGGCGCTGGAAACCTTCTTCTCCACCCTGCCCGTCGTGAAGGATGAGCATCACATTTTAGCAATGGTAAGCAGTTTCGCGGATTTTTTGTGGAACGGCGAAGAAAATTACGAATATGTGGAAACTATGATAGATGGTGCCTCTCCGTTTATTGACGACTATACCCGGCCGCACACGGATGAGGATACCGCGTTGCAGCATATGCAATCGGTGGAAGAACGGTATCGGTACGAGCACGAGCTGCTCTCCGCCATAGAACAAGGCAACATGCAAAAGGCGGAAATGATGATAAGCGGTTTTTCCTCTGTGGTGTTTGAAGAACGTGTTCCCGACCAACTACGCAATATGAAAAACTACTGCATCGTCAGCAATACGCTGTTCCGCAAAGCGGCACAAAACAGCGGTGTGCATCCCGTATACATTGACCGTTTATCTTCGCGCATTGCAAAAAAAATCGAAAGTATTCTGTCCCCTGCCGCCATACCGCAATGTATGACCGAAATGGTGCGGTCATACTGTCGTCTTGTCAAGGAACACACAGGCAAACAATACTCCCCCGTGATACAAAAAACGATGTTGAAGATTGAAAATGATTTGGCAGGCGACCTGTCGCTGGGTGCCATCGCCGCCGCATTAAATGTCAGTGCAGGATATTTATCGGGGCTATTCAAAAAAGAAACGGGCGAAACGCTGACGGCTTTTGTGACCGACAGGCGCATCGCCCATGCCAAACATTTATTACGGCGTACGTCCTTGCAGATACAAACCGTCGCCCAGCATTGCGGCATACTCGACCTGCATTATTTCTGCAGGGTGTTTAAACAACGTACGGGAGAAACGCCCTCCGCCTACCGCGCGCGCAATCGCTGAGCATCACCTGCCGCACGCGGCAGGTGAAATACCGTATTCCGCACGAAACGCGCGGTAAAAAGCGGTGTAATCGCTAAAACCGCACTTTGCGGCAACCTGATTGGGTGATACACCGTCGGACAGCAGGTCATAAGCGACACTCAACCGCTTGAGGGTGATGTACCGATGCACACCTGTACCTACCGCTTTTTTAAACTCGTGGGACAGATAATACTTACTCACAAAAAAGTGGGACGCCAACGCGTCCAACGAAAGCACCTCACCGTAACGGGTGTTAATATAGGTAAGAATATCCGTAACAAAAGTCGGGGTACTACCACCCGTTGACTGCCCCGTGAGTGCGATGCGGTTAACCGCCGTCAGCAACTGCAGCAGCACACCGAAGGTACAGCTCCGACTGCCGAAAGCATCCGCATAAAACTCCTGCACCAGCTGTTCAAACAGCGGCTTTAGCTGTCCACGCACCGTGTGCGACGGGCGCAGTATCTTGGTGTCCGCCGACAGGTCAAAGCAGGTGGTGAAAATGCCGTTTTCTAAATTCTCAAGGTAACTTTTTTCCAGCCATAGAACAATACGCTCGTAATTGGCTGATGCCACCTCGCGCGGCACGGGCTTGTGCAGTTCGGTGGGGCGGATAAGCAAAATATCCCCCGGTTTTAAAGGGTACAAGCTACCGTCTATCCAATAATCGACGTCCCCGCCGATAAAGTAAAACACCTCGTAAAAGTCGTGAAAATGAGCATCCAAGTGGCGGGACTCCAAATCGAGATAATGAAACACTTCAAACGTGTCGCTGTTCATTTTCTGACGCGGGTCAAACCGTTGCAGTTTTTTGGGCATTCTTATCACCTCGCCTATTACATTACAGCAACTTTTGCAATATGTCAAACAATTTATGCAATTAAAATTGCAAAAATAATATGATACACTTAATTTACAATAAGGAAAAAGGGGGACGTATTCTTGGCAATGAAAATGTGTTTCCGCTGGTACGGCGAAGGCAACGACAAAATCAAATTGTCGGACATCAAACAGATTCCCGGCGTAGAGGGTATCGTTTGGGCGCTGCACCACAAAATGCCCGGTGAAATCTGGGAAGTTGAGGAAATTGCGGCTGTCAAAGAACAGTTAGACAAATACGGTTTTAATATGGACGTTGTGGAATCGGTCAACGTACACGACGATATTAAAATCGGTCTGCCTACCCGCGACATGTACATCGAGAACTACAAGCAGTGTATCCGCAATCTCGCCAAATTCGGGGTAAAGGTTATCTGCTACAACTTTATGCCCATCTTCGACTGGACGAGAAGTAACCTGTTCCACCCCGTAGGCGACGGCTCCACCGCACTGTTCTACGAAAAAGGTATGATTCAGGACGACTACAACGCCATGGCAAAGTACATTTTGGACTTTACCGAGAAATACAATATGTCCTTCCCCGGCTGGGAGCCCGAGCGTATGGCGAAGTTGGACCAGCTTTTTAAGGCGTACGAAGGGGTTGACCACGAAAAGCTGTGGGAAAACCTCAAATACTTTTTGGAAGCGATTATGCCCACCTGCCGCGAATGCGACATCAAAATGGCTATCCATATGGACGACCCGCCGTGGGACATCTTCGGTCTCCCCCGTCTGCTGGTTGATGAAGCGAGTATCGGCCGTTTCCTCTCGATGGTGGACGACGAATACAACTGTCTCACCCTGTGTTCGGGCAGTCTGAACGCCAACCCCGACAACAACGTAGCAGACATTGTACGCAAATACTGCAACCGCATCGCGTTTGCGCATATCCGCAACGTCAAGCACTTTGAAAACGGTGATTTCTCCGAAGCGAGCCACCGCGACTGCGACGGTGACACAGGTATCCTCGATATTTTAAAAGCGTACCACGATTGCGGATACGAAGGGTACATCCGTCCCGACCACGGCAGACATTTATGGGACGAAGGTCCCGGTAACGTGCGTCCCGGTTACGGTTTATATGACCGCGCTCTGGGCATTATGTATATGCTCGGCGTGTGGGATATGTTGGAAAAGTTTGATAAGTAATAAGGAGACAAGATTATGTTACAGCTTCCTCTTAACGTAGATTACAGCGGTAAGGTTGTGGTTGTTACGGGCGCAGGCGGTCTCATCTGCGGCGCGATGGCACGTGCGTTTGCACAGTCGGGTGCAAAGGTTGCCGCGCTTGACCTCAACGAAGATGCCGTAAAAGCGCTTGCGGCGGACCTGCGCGCGGAAGGCTTTATCTGTGAAGGGTATAAGGCAAACGTCCTCGAAGCAGAAGCACTCGAAGAGGTACACGCGGCAGTACTGCGCGACCTCGGTCCGTGCGATATTTTGGTAAACGGTGCAGGCGGCAACAACCCCCGCGCCACCACCGATAACGAATACCACCACGAAGCCAAAGAAGGCGGCAAATCCTTCTTTGATTTAGATGCCGCAGGCGTTGACTTTGTGTTCAAGCTTAATTTCCAAGGCACCCTTCTCCCCACCCAGGTTTTCGCAAAGGATATGGTAGAAAAGGGCAAGGGTTGTATCCTGAACATTTCTTCGATGAATGCGTACACCCCCTTAACCAAAATCCCAGCATACTCCGCGGCGAAGGCAGGCATTTCCAACTTTACCCAATGGCTTGCCACCCACTTTGCAGGCACGGGTATTCGTTGTAACGCCATTGCCCCCGGTTTCTTAGTATCCGCGCAGAACAAAGCGTTGCTGTTTAACGAGGACGGCACCCCCACCGCGCGCAGTGCCAAAATTTTAAACGGCACCCCCACCAAACGCTTTGTAGATGCAAGCGAACTGCTTGGTGGCACGTTGTTCTTATGTGACGAAAAATCCGCATCCGCTATTACGGGTGTGGTACTGCCTATCGACTGCGGTTTTGCCGCGTACTCGGGCGTATAATTAAAAGGAGAGATAGCTATGGAAAAGTATATCCCTGTTGTTGTTATCAAAGAGTTGTCCGAAACCGATAAAATCTTGACCGCGCTCAAGAATGCAGGCATCCACTGTGCGGAAATCACCTTCCGTACTGCGTGTGCGGCAGAAGCTATTGCGTACGCCGCTAAAAACTATCCCGATATGAGCATCGGCGCGGGTACGGTTATCAACGCCCGGCAGTGCGAAGCGGCATTAGCGGCAGGTGCGGAATTCATCGTATCCCCCGGTCTGTCGGTGGCGGTTGCAAACATCTGTAATGAGAGAAATATCCCCTACTATCCCGGTTGCGTGACCCCCACCGAGATTATGCAGGCGTTGGAATTGGGTATCACCACCGTAAAATTCTTCCCTGCCAACGTCTACGGCGGTCTCAAAGCCCTGAAAGCGCTGTCCGCACCGTTCCCGCAGGTGAAGTTCATTCCGACCGGCGGCGTTGACAGAAGCAATATCGACGAATTCTTGGCATTTGACAAAATTGCGGCTATCGGCGGCAGTTTCTTTGTCAAAGAAGCACTTGAAATGATGGAGGGTAAATAACATGGCAAGAGTAGTTACTTTCGGCGAACTGATGTTACGCTTAGCACCCAACGGCTATTACAGATTTTTCCAAAACGACCAGATGCAGGCAACCTTCGGCGGCGGCGAAGCCAACGTTGCGGTGTCCCTTGCCAACTACGGCTTTGACAGCGTGTACGTAACCAAACTTCCCAAACACGCTATCGGTCAAGCGGCGGTAGACTCCCTGCGCTACTTTGGCGTAGACACTTCCAAAGTGGTACGCGGCGGCGAACGTGTCGGTATCTACTACCTTGAAAAAGGCGCTTCCCAACGCGGCTCGGTTTGCATCTATGACCGTAAATATTCCGCTATTCAGCAGGCAGAAACCGCCGATTTTGATTGGGACAGCATTTTCGAAGGTGCGGATTGGTTCCACTTTACGGGTATCACCCCCGCTTTGGGCCCGAACGTTGTCGAAATTTGTAAAGAAGCGTGTATAGCAGCGAAAAAGCGCGGTGTACAGATTTCCTGCGACTTAAACTACCGCGGCAAACTGTGGACCAGAGATGAAGCACGCGCGGCGATGACCGAGTTATGCCAATATGTAGACGTGTGCATTTCCAACGAGGAAGACG
>JAZSED010000145.1:0-2625 GCA_045531495.1 Acutalibacteraceae bacterium | reverse complement strand
AGGTGTGGCAACCATTTCGGAGGCACACGTTATCATTGAAGCCGTAGATGGTACAGTGACACTGAAAGTAACTTCGCTTGATGGTGCTGTTGTGTACTTTGAAAAACAGATGAGTACCGAATGGGTACAGTCCGGTGGATTCACCATGGGCGCTATGAGTGCAACCGGCAGCGGCTTCGGTAATGTGAAGATTAAAAACTTGGATGTTCCTCCGGTTGAGTATGATTTCGAAGATAAAGGCACATACACTACTTCAAATTACGATTATTATACTGCATGGGGAGACGGCGCAAAGCAGGCGTTGACCGACCCGTTTGCAGGACGTTCCAATGCGGAAGGCACAGATTACCAGAAATGGGAAGCAGACGGTGGTTATCTGAAAGTGGTGACCAGAGATGCCGGCGCAAGAAAGCCGTACGCATGGGAACTGTTTAAGAAAACCATTTCCGCAGTACCGAAAGACGCAAGCGGCAATCAAATTAAAGCGCAGAACTTCCAGTTGGAAGCTGACGTGAAATTGTACACCGGCGAGAACTCACACTTGGGCGCCGTAGGTTTTGGTTTTAGAGACCGAGACGTCGGACATTGGGTGGCCGGTAACACGTGGGTGCAAAACGACGCGAGAATATTTGTGTTGCTTAATACGAAAGGCGTGTGGATGGTGGATCCTGCCACCCACAAAGCGATAGAGAACGGCACGCACCCTGAGAAGACCGCGACTTATAAACAGATTTACGGTACGCCGTTCTTTACTTCGACGGGCGGTGCATACGCAAATCTGTATGAACCGTGGCAAAAAGAAGGCGTGGCAACCATTTCGGAAGCGCACGTTTCTATTAAAGCTGTCGACGGTACAGTGGAGTTGAAGGTGACTTCACTTGATGGCGCTGTTGTGTACTTTGAAAAACAGATGAACACCGAATGGGTACAGTCCGGCGGATTCACCATGGGTGCTATGAGCGCTACCGGCAGTGGCTTCGGCAACGTGAAGATTAAGGTTCTGGATGCCAATATCGGCGGCGGAGATGGTGGCGGTAGTGAAGTGGTATATGACTTTGAGGATAAAAGCAAATACACCACATCCAATTATTATTACTACACCTCTTGGTTAGACGGCGCAAAGCAGGCGTTGACCGATCCGTTTGCAGGACGTTCCAATGAGGAAGGCACCGATTATCAGAAATGGCAAGTGAGCAACGGTTATTTGTTAGCAGAAACCCGTGATAAAGGAGCTAACAAACCATATGCATGGGAAATGTACAAGAAAACGATTTCTGCGGTGCCCAAAGACATAAATGGTGATCAAATCCAAGCACAGAACTTCCAACTGGAAGCTGATGTGAAACTGTATACCGGTGAGAATGCGCACTTGGGTGGTGTTGCTATCGGTTTTAGGGATCAAAATGTTGGCTATTGGACTCCGGGTGCCAATCAAATACAAATTGACGGTAGAGCGTTTGTGATGCTGAACTCAAAGGGTGTATTTATGGCCGATCCGACAACTTTACAAGCGATCACGAACGGAGAAGCAGAAAAGAGCGCGACTAGTCAGCAGATTTACGGTACGCCGTTCTTTACTTCGACCGGCGGTGCGTATGCCAGCGTGTACGAACCGTGGCAAGTGCCGGCTAACGGTGTCAGTGAAGTAAGGGTGTATTTAACGGTTAAAGATTTAAAGATTTCTTTGAAGATTACTTCGCTGACGGGAGGTACAACATATTTTGAAAAAGAAATGACGACCTTCCATTTGCAATCCGGCGGCTTTACATTTGCTGCTTTGGGTGCAACCGGTCATGGTTTTGGTAATGTAAAGATCAAGATTTTGGAAGATTCCGAGGAAATCAAAATCACTGAAATAGTAACCCCGCCTATGACGGAAGTGACAATTGACCGCGCGGCAGGCGAAACTTTAGATGCGTTGGCAAAGGGAAAGTTGAAAGTTAAAGATGTCAACGGCTCTGAGTTCGAGGTTCCGTATGCATTGGAAAATGATACATATCGTTCCTACAAAGACGGCCATTTCGTTTTTGATGCGAAAATGCAGTTGCCGGTGGGTGTGACCGTTGCAGAAGGACTCAAATATGAAGTGCCGGTATACAATAAAATCGGTACGGCATTTGATACTGAAACGACGGTGCAGTACTATTTTGACCATCCAAATGACCTTCTTGACTTCAATGCGTATTACAGCCAACCTGATTTTGGTGGAGAAAGCGGAAAATTCTCTGCATATGATGGTACTCTAATACAAACGAATATTGCTAGCCGTTGGAAATTAGCGAACGGAAAACTGACTGCTAACTATGGCAGTTCGCTTGGAAATTATGCACATCAAAAGCGTTTTCAGGATGTTGCTACTTTGGTAATGAAGGAAGAAATGGGACTCAATTTGAAAAATTACCGTATTGAGTTTGATTATACATCCCGTAGTGACTACTGGTATAACGCTTTGCTGCTTGGTGTGCAAAATCCCGAACAATTCTATATTACTTACGATGCTGAAAAAGATTTTTATGTTTCAAATGCCAAAGAAGGCGGTTCGGGCCTTTGGGTTATCCAAACTTATGAAGGAGCTATTGGCTTGCAAGGCGGTATTGCCGGTAGTGAGGCAAAGGGAAACAGTAT
>JAZSED010000057.1:0-10998 GCA_045531495.1 Acutalibacteraceae bacterium | reverse complement strand
TGCTTCCTGCCGTTCCCCAATGCACCTGTTTGGGCGAAATTCATCATCTTCATCGCGGGATACGTGGTATGGGATGCTTTCTATACGGTGGCAAACGTACCGTACGGTTCTCTGCTTTCCTTAATTTCTAACGATGTGAAGGACAGGGCGTCCCTTTCTGCCTGGCGTTCGGTAGGCTCTATTTTCGGCAATATGCTGCCGATGGTGATTTTGCCGTTCATCATTTATGATGAAAACGATAACCTTATCGGTGAACGCGTATTTATCGCGGCATTGATTATGGGCGCACTCGGCTTCATCTGTTTCCAATTTATGATTCGTAACACCGAGATTCGCGTGGACACCAACATAGAGCTCGGTGAAGAACCGCAGAAATTCAATGTATTTAAAGCGTTTGGCAACTTTATGAAAAACCGTCCCGCTGTCGGTGCCACCTTGGCGGCAATGGGTATGTTTATCGGTATGCAGGGTGCTACCACCGCTGTGACCGTTATTTTCCAATCCTACTACAACAACGTAAAAATTTCGGGTATCGTACAGCTGTTTGCGATGATTCCGATTGTGGTATTTACCCCCCTAGCGCGTAAAGCGGTTGCGAAATTCGGTAAAAAAGAACTCGCTACCTTCGGCTCTATCGTATCTATGGTGGCGGGCCTCGGTCTGTTTGTGATTATTCCCGAAAACACCAACCTCGACCTTATTATTTATATCCTGTGCCAGCTGGTGTATTCGCTCGGCTTGGGTATTTATTCCACCGTTTCCTGGGCGATGATGGGCGATGCTATCGACTATAACGAATGGAAATTCGGCACCCGCGAGGAGGGCACTGTGTATTCCTTGCACTCCTTCTTCCGTAAATTGGCGCAGGGTATCGGTCCCTCTCTGGTGCTTATCATTATGGTTGCTTTTGGCTATGTCGGTGCTAACGAAGGCAATCAGCTGTGGGCTGTAGCGGTGAATATGCGCTATATTGTTGCCGCGACCTTTATGTTCTCTGCCATTTTGCAGTTTATCGGTCTGGGCGTTATTTATAACCTGGATAAAAAGACTTTGGCAAAAATGAGCAGTGACCTCGGCCGCGACATAGAAGCGGACGATATGGATACCCCTGTTGTAGCAGAACCGTAATTTGGAGGAAATCTAATGAGAACAGTTGTTAATCTCAATCAAAAATGGGCATTCAGTAAGCAGGCGGAAGCCGTTCCCGCCGAAATTTCGGCAAAATGGGATTTTGTCAACCTGCCGCACTCCTGGAATGCTATTGACGGACAGGACGGCGGTAATGACTATTACCGCGGTACAGCATACTACGCAAAGCAGATAGAAAAAGCGGAATTGCCGGTAGCGGATAAATATTATCTGGAACTGCGCGGTGCCAACTCGTCTGCGGACGTGTATGTGAACGGCAAACATCTGGCACACCACGACGGCGGCTACTCTACCTGGCGCGTAGATGTTACCGATGCGCTGGAAATGGTATCGCTGGTTGTGGTCGCGGTGGATAACGCCGCGAATGAGACGGTGTATCCGCAGATGGCGGACTTTACCTTCTACGGCGGCCTTTACAGAGACGTGAACCTCATTTGTGTGCCCGCTTCCCATTTTGACCTGGACTACTACGGTGGTCCCGGCATCAAAGTGACCCCTGTGCTCGGTGAAGACGGCACCGCTGACGTGGAAATCGAAACGTATGTGACCGATGCGAAGATGGGACAGAGACTTCGCTATACCATTACCGATAAGGCGGGCAATTTTGTAGCGGAAGCCACCTCGGATGACACGACGGCTACCTTGCATATCCCGTCGGTACACCTGTGGCATGGCAGACGCGACCCGTATCTGTATACCGCGACGGTAGAGTTGATGGAAGACGACACGGTGCTGGATGCCGTTTGTGCACGTTTCGGTTGCCGTACCTTTAAGATTGACCCTGATGAGGGCTTTATCTTAAACGGTGAATCCTATCCCTTGCGCGGTGTTTCCCGCCACCAGGACAGATGGGGTATCGGTAATGCGCTGTTGCCCGAGCATCATAAAGAAGATATGGAAATGATTTATGAGATGGGTGCTACCACCATCCGTTTGGCACACTATCAGCATGACCAATACTTCTATGACCTTTGTGATGAATACGGCTTGGTTATCTGGGCGGAGATTCCGTATATCTCCAAGCATATGCCCACCGGCAGAGAAAACACCGTTTCGCAGATGAAGGAATTGATTGTACAAAACTACAATCACCCGTCTATTGTGGTATGGGGTCTTTCCAATGAAATCGGTATCGGCGGCTCAGATAACGACCTTCTCGAAAACCACCATATCTTAAACGATATGTGTCACGAAATGGATAACACCCGTCTCACCACCATTGCGGCGGTGTCTATGTGTAAAATGGACGACCCGTACCTGCAGATTCCCGATGTGGTATCCTATAATCACTATTTCGGCTGGTACGGCGGCGAAACCGATATGAACGGCCCGTGGTTTGATAAGTTCCACAAGACTCACCCGACCATTCCGATAGGTTGTTCGGAATACGGTTGTGAAGCGCTGAATTGGCATACGTCCGACCCGCGTCAGGGTGACTATACCGAGGTATATCAGGCGTATTATCACGAAGAACTGATTAAACAGCTGTTCTCCCGCAAGTATATGTGGGCAACACACGTGTGGAATATGTTTGACTTCGGCGCGGATGCGCGCGCTGAGGGCGGCGAAAACGGTCAGAACCATAAAGGTCTTGTGACCTTTGACCGTAAATATAAAAAAGACGCTTTCTATGCGTATAAAGCGTGGCTGTCGGATGAGCCGTTTGTGCATCTGTGCGGCAAGCGGTACGTAGACCGCGTGGAAGACGTGACCAAGGTCACCGTGTATTCCAACCAACCTGTTGTGGAGCTGTTCGCTAACGGTAAATCGATTGGCAAGCAGGAAAGCGCGGAGCACTTCTTCTACTTTGATGTGAAAAACGAAGGCGAGACCACCCTGGTGGCTATCGCAGGAGACTGCACCGATAAGAGCGTTATCCGTAAGGTGGATACCTTTAACGAGGCGTATCGTTTGAAGGAAAAAGGTGCTGTTCTCAATTGGTTTGACATTGAAGCACCCGAAGGCTATCTGTCGCTGAACGATAAAATGAGCGACGTTCTTGCCACTATGCAGGGCAAGATGCTGTTTATGGGTCTTGCCGCGAAGCTGATGGGCGGCAAGAAGGGCAAAGACGGTAAAGAAGGTAAAATGGAAGCGATGGGGTTTGAAATCGGTCCCGATATGATGAGTATGATGGGCGGCTTCACCGTATTGCGGTTGTTTACCCTGATGGGCGGTATGATGGATATGAAGTTCACCAAAGAAGACCTGTTAGACCTGAATGCCAAGCTCAACAAAATCAAACGCCCGAAGAAAAAATAAATAACGAAAAAAGGGAAGCGATTTCGCTTCCCTTTTTTATGTCATTTATTGTATACCCGTAGGGGGCGACCATTGCTCGTCCGCGTTGATGTTGTTTACGGGCGGTGTGGATAAATCCACACCCTACACACGCATTTGCGGCGGTGATTTGTAGGAAACGGGTGTATCCGTTTTGCAATATTTGTGTTTTTTCTTTCCTTTCTCAAAAACCTATGCTATACTGTACCCAATGAGGTGAACGACATGAAAAAGACCGAAAAAACAAATGTGATGCGGTTGCTGGAACAGAAAAAGGTGCCGTATGAAAGCCACTGCTACGCAGACACCGATGCGCTGGCGGGTGTGGAAGTGGCCGCCGTGTTGGGGGAAGACCCCGATAAGGTGTTTAAGACGCTGGTAACGGTCGGTGCTTCAAAAAACCATTATGTGTTTATGATACCCGTTGCAGAGGAACTCGACCTTAAAAAAGCCGCTAAAGCGGTAGGGGAAAAGAGCATTGCAATGATAGCGGCGAAGGAACTGTTACCGCTGACGGGGTATATCCACGGCGGCTGTTCGCCTATCGGTATGAAAAAGCCGTTTCACACGGTAATTCACCATACCGCCGCTAACTTTGATACCTTCTTCTTCAGCGCAGGGAAAATCGGCTACCAAGTGGAAGTGGCGCCTGACGCATTAAAAACCGTACTGAACTATGCGTTGGCAGACCTTATTGTGTGAGGTATTATATGTATCGTTTATATGAGAAAAGCCGGCTGTGGTTTGCAATCCTCTGGATTGTTGTGTACGTGGTGGGTGCGAGCATAACGGATAACCTGCTGCTCGGCGTGCCAAAGCTCGCCACATGGTTGTTTTTATCACTTTTGACCGCGTTTGCAATCGTCTTTTTGTATCGTCACCGCCTGAGCGAGCTGTACGGGCTTTGCATAATAAAAGCTCCTGCTGTAAAGTTTCTGTACTTTGCACCACTTGCCGTACTGTGTACGGTAAACCTTTGGTTTGGCTTGAAGCTGCAATATTCTTTTGCGGAAACCGTGTGCTTTGTGGGCAGTATGGTTTGTGTCGGCTTTTTGGAGGAACTCATATTCCGCGGCTTTTTGTTTCGCGCTATGGAGCAAGACAGCCCCAGAGCCGCTGTTATCATATCGTCTTTGACCTTTGGTATCGGCCATCTGGTCAACCTCGTAAACGGCAGCGGCGCCGACCTTTTGTCTACGCTTTTGCAGGTGTGTGAAGCGACGGCGTTCGGCTACTTGTTTGTTGTTATATTCTGTAAAGGCAAATCACTTGTCCCGTGTATCGCGGCGCATATTGCAATAAATGCGAGCAGTGTCTTTGCGGCTGGCGGTGCTCGAACGCCGCTTTGGGACAGTATTGTAGCGGTAATACTGTGTGTGGCGGCGGCAGGGTACGCCATATGGTTACAAAAGAACATACAGGAAGCATAAAAAGAGTCGAGCGTCTCAAAAACGCTCGACTCTTTTGTTGATGCCGTACGTGTGGGTGAGCGGGTCCTCAAACAGCGGTATGTTCGGCGGGAAAAACGTAAACAAGATAAACAAAACGCCGATACCGCATAACACGAAAAACGCCGCACGCGGTGAAGAACAGCGCAAGGTGTTTTTCTTAAACAAACGCCATTCTATAAAGAACGCCAGCGCTGTGGCTATGAAGAAAATGGCAATGTTGAACCAATCGGGAGATTTGCCGAAAGCGCCGTTGTAGGTGTAAAATAGGGCGGGAATAGAGAGAAGCCCAACTGTAATGCCAATCGCCTTTACACACCAAAAGTTTCTGTATTTACCGAAAAAACGGCTTTGTATTACCGCGAAAACAAAGAGCGGGAAGAACAGTAGCTTCATATGCTCCCAAGTGGACTCATTCACCCCCGAAAAGGGTGCAACCATTAGACTTTCGCCCGTCCAATCGTACAGAAAATGTAATACCGTACCGCCGAGAGAAGAAAGTGAAAACCCGGCAAATTGCCAGAGAGATAGATTTTTGTTCATATTACCACCGCCCATTTCACAACGTATGCGAAACGGAACGCATTTATACGGAAACGGGAAAAGTGATATAAAGCGGTTGCGGAAAACATTCCCAAATGGTATAATAAAGGTCGAATAACCGCTTTTTTTGGGGGGTGGCAGAATAATGTGGTTGATAATGGCAGTTTTGTCCGCTGTTTTTGCGGGTCTTACGGCAATTTTAGCGAAATGCGGCATTCGTAAAACCGATTCGGACGTGGCGACCGCGTTGCGTACGGTGGTGGTACTTATCTTTTCGTGGGTTATGGTATTTGTGGTCGGCTCGTTTGACACCATCGACGGCATCGGCGGTAAATCGTTACTTTTTTTGGTGCTGTCGGGCTTTGCAACGGGTGCCTCGTGGATATGCTATTTCAAGGCGCTGTCTATGGGGGACGTCAACAAGGTGGTGCCTATCGACAAGTCGAGTACGATATTGACCGTCCTGCTTGCTATCATCTGCTTTAATGAGACTGCCAATTTGGCGGTAAAGCTTATCGGCACAGCCTTGCTTGCTGTGGGTATTTTTCTGATGATTGAGAAAAAGCAGTCGGGCGAAAAACAAGAAAGCAAACTGTGGATGGTATATGCCGCATTGGCGGCGGTGTTTGCCGCACTCACGTCCATTCTTGCGAAGGTAGGTATTTCGGGCGTGGAGTCCAACCTCGCCACCGCTATCCGTACGGGCGTGGTGCTGATTATGGCGTGGGTTATCGTGCTTATGCAGGGCAAACAAAAGCAGATAAAAGGCTTGGATAAGCGCGAACTTGTGTTCATTTCTCTGTCGGGTGTTGCGACGGGTGCTTCTTGGCTTTGCTACTACTACGCGATACAAAACGGTATTGTCAGCGTGGTGGTACCGATTGATAAAATGAGTATTTTGCCGGCAGTTACCTTTTCGTATTTCGTGTTTAAGGAAAAACTGTCTGGGAAAGCACTGCTTGGTCTGTTGCTGATGCTCGCAGGTACCCTCGCTATGGCGATATGGAGTTAGGCTGGCGAGAGTTGAACCCCTTTACGGTTTCGCTCGCCGCCTTTCCCGTGCGGGTTTGCGCTCATTTTTGCAAGGCGCCAGCCTTGCGGCAAATTCACGCTTTCCCGCACATAAAATCCGGCGGCAGAAACTCATTAACCTGCAAAACGTAAAATTTTTGTGTGAGAGGAAGCCGACAAAACGCAGGAATACTCCCGTATTTCAAGTTTTGAGGTGAACTATCACCGGAAATTTTCTTTTGCAGGCGTAAAGAGTTCAACTCTCGCCAGCCTAGCCAAAGAAGGAAAGAGAGCAAATGGAAAAAATCAAGGTAAACATTGAAAACAAGCAAAAGACCTTTCGCATCCCGTCGGGTATGCGCCTGCTGATGCGTCGTTGCTGTCACGCGGTGTTGGAGCTTGAAAACTTCACCGAACCCGCGACGGTGGACATTTCCATTGTGGACAACGAGACCATCCGCAGTATCAATAACGAGCAGAGAAACATTGACGCGGTGACCGACGTACTGTCCTTCCCGCTGGGTGAAAACGGTGTGTATGACAAGCATCCTGCGACGGGTGCTTGTATGCTCGGCGATATTGTCATTTCCGCCGAGCGCGCGGCGGCGCAGGCTGAGCAATTCGGACACAGCCTACAGCGGGAGGTCGGATATTTAACCGTACATTCGATGTTACACCTGCTCGGCTACGACCACGTAGAAGGCGGTATCGAGGCGGTACATATGCGTGAAAAAGAAGAAACCGTAATGAACAAATTGGGACTGCCCCGCAACTTCAGTTACACATTAGAGGAGTAATTATGACAAAAAACTGTTTTATCGCGATTGTCGGCAAGCCCAACGTCGGCAAATCTTCGCTGCTCAACCGTATGGTGGGCAGTAAGATAGCCATTGTGTCGGACAAGCCGCAAACCACCCGCACCCGCATTATGGGTGTTTTGACCGAAAACGGCACGCAATTTGTGTTTACCGACACCCCCGGTCAGCACCGCGCGCACAATAAACTCGACGATTTTATGCGTCGCTCCATCGGTGAAGCGATGAACGACGTAGAGGCGTGTTTATTGGTGGTAGAGCCCACCGACAAAATCGGTGAGGATGAGCTGTCTCTCATCCGCCGTTTGAAAAGCGACAACACCCCCACCGTGCTGGTTATCAACAAAACCGATACGTTGGAGGATAAAACACGCGTGCTCACCTGCATTGATGCTTGGAAAGAAGCCTATCCGTTTGAGAGCATCTTCCCTGTATCCGCCAAAACAGGTGACGGCGTAAAAGAGCTTGTAGAGCACCTGCATACTTTCGGTGTGGAAGGCCCGCATTTCTTCCCTGAGGATGCCTTGACCGACCAACCCGAACGGGTGTTAGCCGCGGAAATCATCCGTGAAAAAGCACTGCATCTGTTAGAGCACGAGGTGCCGCACGGTATCGCGGTGATGATTGAATGCTGGGAAGAACGCGAGACCGCAAACGGTACGCCGATTATCGATATGGACGCAGTTATCGTTTGCGAACGCGAGACCCACAAGGGTATTATCATCGGCAAGCGCGGCGCGATGCTGCGTGCTATCGGTACCAACGCCCGCAAAGAACTCGAATATATTCTGGACAGCAAAGTAAACCTGCAATGCTGGGTTAAGGTGCGCGAGGATTGGCGCAACCGCGCGGGTCAGTTGTCTAATTTTGGTTATAACAATAAAAATTAACAGTTATTTCCGTTAGCTGTTTCCACACATTTTTCACGTCCCGCCCCTTCATACTACCAATGAAGGGGCGATGGATTATGGACGAAGAAATGTTGTGGGAAAATTTCAAAAAAACAGGGCATATCGCAGACTATCTGCGGTATCGCGGGGTGGATATTTACGCCGCGACCAATGCCGTTGACAGGAAGGAGGAGCAGGATGCCGACCGCACAAAAACGGGGGGAGTCACTCCTGACCGAGGGACTTATCATACGAGAATTTAACGGTGTCGGAGAAGCCGACCGTTTTGTTACCGTGCTCACCCGTCAAAAAGGGGTTATTCGTGCCGCCGTACGCGGCGCACGCCGCATCAAAAGCCGTTCGGGTCCTGCAACAGGTCTTCTGATGTTTTCCCGTCTGCGCCTTATTCCGGGACGGGATATGTACATAGTGGAAGACGCACAGCCCATTGAAACCTTTTTCGGACTGCGTGAGGATATTGAAAAAACCGCTTTGGCACAGTATTTCTGTGAGCTTAGCAATGCGCTGTGCCCCGCTGACGAGGAAGCCGAAGAAGCGTTATTGCTGTTATTGCTGGCTTTACGGCATCTCGAAAAAAACACCCGCCCATTGCCGCTCTTAAAAGCGGTGGTGGAATGGCGGCTGTTGGCAAAAGCAGGGTATATGGCGGACATTACGGGGTGCGCCGCTTGCGGCAGTCCTGACGGCGACCGTGTGTTTTTGCCGATAGACGGGCAGTTTTACTGTCCTGAGCACGCACCGCAAAGCGGTGTCAACGTGTCCGCAGGCGCGCTTGCCGCCATACGGCACAGCATCACCTGTCCTACCGACAAATGCTTTGCGTTTTCTCTGCGCGATGGGTCGCTTGCCGTGTTCGGAGATGCCGCCGAACGGTTTATGAAAGCACAGCTCGGACGCAGTTTTAAAACTTTGGATTTTTATCACGAGGTGAATAGCTTTGGAGCATCAAATCAAGGTGCTGGAACTTGATAAGATTTTAGAACGCCTTGCTAATGAAACGGCGGGCGGAGACGCCGCGGCGCGCGCAAAAAACCTGCGTCCCGCAGTACATATTGATGAAGTCAACCGCCTGTTAACCGCAACGGACGACGCTTTTGGGTTAATGGCGCGTTTTGGTGCGCCTTCTTTCGGCACGCTGAAAAATGTCAACGACAGCTTGCACCGCGCGGGGACGCAAGCGTCCCTCTCCCCGCGCGAGTTGTTGGATATTGCGGCGCTGTTGCGCACGGTGCGCACTGTTTCGGATTGGCGAAAACACATTTTAGAGGCAAATACCGTTTTGGACGACCGCTTTTTCACCCTGTCTCCCAACAAGTATTTGGAAGAAAAAATTAATGCCACCCTGCCGAGCGAGGAAGAGGTGGCGGACAATGCCTCTCCCGCACTTGCGGATATCCGCAGAAAGCTGCGGGCGGCTTCTGCCCGCGTGCGTGACCAATTGGATAAAATGGTGCACTCCGCGGCAACCCAGAAATTTCTGCAGGACCCCATTATCACCATTCGTGACGGACGGTTTGTGGTGCCTGTGCGCATCGAACACCGTTCGGACGTACCGGGTCTTGTGCACGACACCTCCGCGTCGGGTGCTACGGTGTTTATTGAGCCGATGGCGGTAGTGGAGACCAATAACGAGATCCGTTTGCTCGAATCCCGTGAGGCGGCGGAGATTGAACGCATTTTAGCGGAATTGTCGGCAGAGGTCGGCGGTTTTGCGGGCAGTATTGCAAGCGACTATGACATTTTAGTGGAGCTGAACCTTATTTTCGCCAAAGCACGGCTTGCGTACGCGATGAAGGGCTCCCGTCCCACCGTTACCGAGGACGGACATCTGCTGTTAAAGGGTGCGCGCCATCCGCTGATTGACCCCGAAAAGGTGGTGCCTATCGACGTAGAGCTGGGCGGTGCATTTGACACCCTGGTTATCACAGGTCCCAACACCGGCGGCAAAACGGTTACCTTAAAAACGGTCGGTCTCTTAACGCTGATGGCTATGTGCGGCTTGTTGCCGCCTGTCAGAGACGGCAGTACCGTATCTGTTTTCCGTAAAATCTTAGTGGATATCGGTGACGAGCAATCTATCGAACAATCGCTGTCCACCTTCTCCGCACATATGACCAATCTCATCCGTATTTTAAAGCAAGCCGACCACAAAACGCTTGTGTTAATGGATGAGGTAGGTGCAGGTACCGACCCTGTGGAGGGTGCGGCTTTAGCAGTGTCTATTTTGGAACAATTACGCGCGCAGGGCGCGCGTGTTATCTCCACCACCCACTATGCAGAGCTCAAGGCATACGCTATTGAGACGGCGGGTGTGGAAAACGGCAGTTGCGAGTTTGATGTGGCCTCCTTGCGCCCCACCTACCGCCTGCTTATCGGCACGCCCGGCCGCTCTAATGCGTTTGCCATTGCGGAAAAGCTGGGTATGGACGTGTCGCTGGTCGAGCGTGCGAAAGCCCTCGTTTCAGGTGAGGACCGTCGTCTGGAAGAGGTAGTATCAGAGTTGGAAAGCCGCCGCAGCGAGTTAGAAATGCAATTAGCAGACGCCAAATGCGCCGCCGCTGCCGCCGCTGACAAAGCAGAGCGGTTACAAGCGCATTTAGAGCAGCTGGAAAAAGAACGTTTGGCTGCTTTGGAGGATGCCAAACGCGAGGGCGCGCGGATAATCGAAAAAGCGCGCGCCGAGGCGGAAAACTTACAGCAGGAATTAAAGGAAATACGGAAGGTAAAGCGCAAAGCGGATGCGGATTTGGCTGAAGCATCCGGTCGACTGAAATCCCGCCTTGCGGCGCTTGATGAGCAGTTAGACCCCGTGGTCGCCCGTGCAGACGACGGCTACGTTCT
>JAZSED010000130.1:0-8945 GCA_045531495.1 Acutalibacteraceae bacterium | reverse complement strand
GTTGACTCATCGACGCTATGCGTCTGTGTTTCGTGGGCCTCTCACCCACTTGCATCTTTCGATGTGAATTAACGGGTAAAGTGTTCTTGTCTCGTTGTTTAATTTTCAAGGTCCTGCGCCGTCTCTTGCGAGACAGCTTTGCTATAATACCACCCATTTTCCGTTTTGTCAACACCTTTTTTTAATTTTTTTCAAACTTTTTTAAGAAGTTTTTTTGACTTGTGGTTGGGCGGTTTTATGACAACAATATACTGTGTTTTTACCTCTTAAGATGCCGCAACATAACCCCTGCGGCAGACACATCCATAATGCCGTAACTGCCGTTTCGGAGAGAACCGGGGTTGAAAAGATACATACCGTCATTATAATCCTCAAATGGCTGATGGGTGTGCCCGAACAGTGCCACGTCCGCCCCGCGTTCGCGTGCGGCACAGTCGTAGGTGTACAAGCCGAACTTCACGTTGAAGCGGTGGCCGTGGGTTAAGAATATCTTTTTGCCCCCTATCGTTTCAAAGCGACTGTCGGGTGCCAAACCTACATAGTCGCAATTACCGCGTACTATATAAAAGGTATAATTGGGAAACTGTTCTGCTGCATCCTCCGCTTCCCGTGCGCCGTCACCCAGATGAATGACGGTGGTGATATCGGGGTGGCGCAACAACACATCACGCAAGGCGTGACCGTCGCCGTGAGAATCGGAAAAAATCAAAACGCGCACATAAAGCGCCCCTTTCATTCATAAAGTTTATCATCACTGTATAAAGGATGATGGTTATGGCAAATCTGACCCCGCAACAATTATCGGCCTTACTGCAATTCGCCTCTGCCAAGCTCGGCGTTTCGGAAGAAGAACTCGCAAAAACAGTGCAGACGGGCGACACGTCACATTTGGGACTATCTCCCGAAGCCCAACGCAAATTCGAAGGGATGCTCGGCGGCAACCCCGACGCACTTTTGCAATCCCCGCAAGTAAAAGCAATGCTCGAAAACCTGCTCGGAGACAAATGATATGGCGGACATCAGCGAAAAACTGCAAAGTTTACTGTCCTCCCCCGACGGTATGCAAAAATTGCAAGAAGCGGCGGGACAGTTACAAGGCATTTTAGGAGAAAACACCGACACTGCCGCCCTGCTCGACGGGTTGCTGGGCACGAAAGCACCTGCACCGCCCAAAGCAGCGGCACCCGACCTTTCCCTGCTTACCAAAGCCGCACCATTGCTCTCCGCCATGCAAAAAGAGGATGACAGCACCAAATTACTCTCCGCGCTCCGTCCGTATCTGCACGGAGACCGTCAAAAACGGTTAGACGATGCTATGGAAATTCTAAAATGGTTGCGTCTTGCCAATATATTAAAGGAACAGGGGGTGTTGTAGGTGGATACCGACACCGCCGCCCTGCAAGCGGCAGAAAAACGCGTGCGGGAAATGCACGAACGGTCACAGCGTCTGCTGGGCAACGCCCCCACCTACGGCGAGGGGCAACCCGACAAGCCCAAACAAACCGACGACCGCTTTTTGTTGCTGCTGTTGATGCTGATGCTGTCCCAAAACGGCGGCAATCAGCCGTTGCTGGCATTGCTCGGCTTTCTTCTTATATAATACATTATATATAAGCCGCGACAGTTGCCCGTCGCGGCTTTTTTCTTACTGTGCCAATCTTTCTGCGATAGCGTCTAAAAATTCCATCGAGTTTACCGCCGTCTTTTCGGGCAGGGTGGACAAAAGGTACAGGTCCTTGGTCATCACACCGCTCTCAATGGTGTCCAGGGTCGCTTTTTCCAGCTTATCGGCAAACGCCACCAGCTCGGGCAGCTGGTCAAGCTCGCCGCGTTTGCGGAGAGCACCGCTCCACGCGAAGATGGTCGCCACCGAGTTGGTGGAGGTTTCCTCACCCTTCAGATGACGGTAATAGTGACGGGTCACGGTGCCGTGTGCCGCCTCGTATTCATAGTTGCCTTCGGGGGATACCAGCACACTGGTCATCATCGCCAAGGAACCGAACGCAGTAGCAACCATATCGCTCATCACGTCGCCGTCATAGTTTTTACACGCCCAGATGAAGCCGCCCGCGGAACGCACCACGCGTGCCACCGCGTCGTCAATCAAGGTGTAGAAGTATTCAATACCCGCCGCTTCAAACTTTTCTTTGTATTCCGCTTCGTAGATTTCTGCGAAGATGTCCTTGAAACGGTGGTCATAGGTTTTGGAAATGGTGTCTTTGGTGGAGAACCACAAATCCTGTTTTTGGTCCAGCGCGTAGTTGAAGCAGGCACGTGCGAAGCTCTCAATAGACGCGTCGGTATTGTGCATACCGAGAATGATGCCGTCTCCGTCAAAATCGTGAATAAGCGCACGGGTCTCGTTGCCGTCTTTATCGGTAACCACCAATTCCGCCTTGCCGCCCGCGGGCGCTCTCAATTCGGTGTCGCGGTACACGTCACCGTACGCGTGACGCGCCAGCACGATAGGTGCCTTCCAGGTGGAAACGGTGGGGGTGATGCCCTTTACCACAACCGGCGCACGGAACACGGTGCCGTCCAGCACCGCGCGGATGGTGCCGTTGGGGCTTTTCCACATCTGTTTTAAGTTATATTCCTCCACACGCTGTGCGTTAGGGGTGATGGTGGCACATTTTACGCCAACACCGTATTTTTTGATAGCAAGTGCGGCTTCTTCGGTCACCTTGTCCTCGGTTTTATCGCGGTACGGCAATCCCAAATCATAATATTCGCATTTGAGGTCCACAAAGGGGGTCAGCAATTTGTCTTTAATTGCCTGCCACAAAATGCGGGTCATTTCGTCGCCGTCCATCTCGACTAAAGGTGTTTTCATCTGAATCTTTGCCATAGTGTATACCTCCTCGGTGAATTTCACCGTTTAATTATCTCTCTGTGCCTGCCTGAATGTCAGCGGCGCACCGTACAGCCCTCCGTCAAAGGGGGTAACGGTAATACCGCTCACCTCTTCCCGCACGCCGTAATAACGGGTACAAAACCCGAGCGGCAACGCAGGACAGGTATCCAGCAAATAGGTTTCCAGGGTTGCGGCGGATGCTTTTGAATCCACCGCCGAGCGGTATAAAGCGTCATACGCTTCATCCGCATACCGTGCATAGTTGCCTGTGGCGGCCGCGGACGTAAACATCTCTAAATTTTCGGTAGCGGTAAGGCCGCGTCCCGTTTTTTCGAATATCGCCAACTGATAGTTGCCTGCGGTCACGCGCGCCGTCAGGGTTTCTCGGTCCACCAAATCCAATTCACAGCGGATACCGAGGTTTTTTATGAGCGACTGTGCAATATACCGCGCGAGGTTTGCACTATCGGTATCATCCGCGGACAACAACGCGAGGGTAGGCAATTTTTCCGATTCCAAAGCGGTAAGTCCGCTTTGAAGCGCGGCTTGTGCCGCTTGTGCGTCGGTTTTGAAGGGCAGTGCCGCGTTTTGATAGCTTTCGCCGCCCGCGGTGGCCGCGGGGGGTACAAATCCCGTTGCCGCCACGTATGTGTCGGGCAGGTTTTCGCGCAGGGTATTCCATTCTATCGCATCCCGTAACGCGCGGCGGATATCTACATTGCCAAGCATCTCAACCGCGGTATTTATCCACAGGTATTCCACCGTGTCCTGCATTTCCACAAGACGGACACCCGAAACACCGTCAACCTTATCCTGCGGCACAAACGCGGCATCAATATAGCCCTTTGTCAGCAAGTCGAAATCTTCCTCCGCGGATTGGGTGACACGGTATTTCACAAGGGTCGGCAGGATTTCCGTGCGCGCGTGATAGTGCGTGTTTTTTCTGAGTGTGACCGAGGTGTTATGGTCCCACCCCGATACGTAAAACGCGCCGTTACATAAAATATACTTGGTTTCCAGACCGTACCGTCCCGCCGTATAGCCGAAAAATTCACGGTTACACGGCATAAAGGCGGGGGTGGCCAGGCGCGCCAAAAAGGTCGGGTCGGGGGCTTCCAGCGTAATCACCAGCGTGTTCTCGTTTTCCGCTTTTACACCCAAGGTGGTAGAGGGCGCTTCTCCCTTCAGCACCGCGTCCGCATTGACAATACCGCGCAGTAAATCTCTGTACGGGCAATTGGTTGTGGGGTCGGCGGCGCGACGGATGCCGAATTCAAAATCATACGCCGTTACCTGTACGGGGTCTTCAAAGCCCGTCTCAACGCCACGTACCGTAACCGTACTCCAATAGCTTGTCCGCAGGGTAAAGGTGTAGGTGCATCCATCCGCCGACACCGTCCAATCGGCGGCAGCGGGAATCACCTTGCCGTCTTCCACCCGCGTCAGTCCTTCAAACACCGCGTCGATAACGGTAAGGGATGCGGTGTCAGCGGCGGTCTGCGGGTCGATTTGTCTCGGCTCGGCGGCAATGGAAAAGCCAAAACCGCCGCCCTCATCTTCGCCGCGACAACCCGCAAAGGACATAAGAAGGCAAAGGCAGACAAACACCGAAAATACGCGTTTTTTCACCTTAATGCCTCCTTCTCAAGTCATACACAATCAGTATACAAAAATTCTCTGCTATTTGCAAGAAAAATCCTGCGAAAATCGCCGTTTTCGCAGGAAAAAATTAAAATACCATTTCAATACGCTTGTCGGACGCCGGCGGCGAGTACACAAAACGGTCTATATGGCCTTCGGTGATAAAATAGTCCGGCTGTGCAGGGGGCGGTGCATCTCCGCCCGCGTCAATGACTATCAATTTCACCTTCATTTTATCCGGCAATATACTTTTTATGTACACACTCACCATCTGTCCCGGGTGCAGGTCGTCGCGCGGCTCGGCCAGCCCCGCCAAATTCGGTGACAATTCAATAAACACACCGTACGGTTCTATTGACCGCACGATACCCATCACCGTCTCCCCCTGCGCAAACCGCAGGACGTTTTCCTCCCAGGTGCCGAGCAACTCCCGTTGTGAAAGGCAAATTCTGCCGTCATCCATTGATAAAACGGCGGCACGTATCTCCATACCGACACAAAGGCGGTCGCGCGGATGGGAAATACGGCTGACCGACATACCCGCAATCGGCATCAATGCGGTCACACCGCACCCGATATCGCAAAACGCACCGAAGCTTTCCAGCCGTGTCACCTTTGCCCGTATAATATCGCCTGTGCGACAATGGGTAAAATACCAACTGCGGCACGCTTCCTGCGCGGCACGGCGGGACAGCACCGCGCGCATACCGTGGACTGTGTTTTCAAAACCCGTCACCGTAAAACACACCGTTTTTCCGACACGGGAAATCAGTGCAATATCTCTTGTGCTTCCTTCCGCAATGCCTATCGCGCCTTCTTCCCGCGGGATAATACCTTTCATACACGGCAGGTCAATATGCAGATTATGCTCTGCATCACACAAAGCAACCCGCCCTTCCAACACCGCGCCTTCCATTGCCGCGGCGGCAAGCCCGCTCGGCGTGCGCACAAATTCCTCGTTTTGCGGTGTGGCGGGTAACATTCCTTCGGGGTAAAACTTCATCTCCATTTTTGTCGCTCCCTTCTTTTTTCACAGTATATGAAAAGCGGGATGGAAAAATGATATGTGCGAATGATTTACTTTTTAAAAAATGTATGATATTATAAATGTAATTATCTGATGTGGGAGGAACACCATGAGAATTAACCGAAAAAACGGTCTGGATAACGGCATACCCGCCTCGACAAAGGTATTGCTTGGCACCGTCTTCCTTTTGCTGACGGCGGTATGCACCTTCGCGTTGTCCCACGCCGTCACCTTTGAGACACTTCGGCAGAGATACGCATACAGCTTTGGCTTTTCGGCGCTGCTGTCGGGATTGTTGACCGCTGTTTTGTATACCTGCCTGCCGACACAGCGCTTCCGCACACCGCAGGTGGACGGGGTGTATTACCCCCTGCTCAGCGGTATGCTCGGCTTGCTCGCTATGGCGCTGGGCTACATTTGGCTGGGTGTTTGGCCGTTTGGCAGAGAGTCGCTGATGATTGTGGATATGCACCACCAATATGCGCCGCTGTTATCACAACTGCGCGAGATGGTGCTGCACGGCGGCAGTCCGTTGTATACCTTTGAAACAGGTATCGGCGCCAACTTTATTTCACTGTTCGCCTACTACCTTGCCAGCCCCTTCAATCTGTTGCTTGCACTGTTCCCCGAAGGTATGCTGACCGAGGGTATTCTCATTATCACCCTTTTGAAAAACGCGATTGCCGCGGCAATGTTTGCCGCCTGCGTGCAATACGTGTTCCGCCGCCGCGATTTTTCGGTGGTGATGCTGTCGCTGGGCTATTCGCTGTCTATGTATATGATTGCGTATTCCTGGAACATTATGTGGCTGGACGGCGTGATGCTGTTGCCGCTCGCCGTGCTCGGCTTTGAACGTATGATGCGGGAAAGCAAATACGGCGTTTACGTGCTCACCCTCGCGTACATCCTGTTTACCAACTACTATATCGGATTTATGGTGTGCGTGTTCCTCGTACTGTATTTCTTTGTATACATCATCCGCAGTCACCACACCGGCGGCGCATTCTTCCGCGCGGGCTTCCGTTTTGCGCTTGCGTCCTTAATCGGCGGCGGTCTTGCCATGTGCATTCTGCTCCCCGTGGTGTTTGCATTACAGTATACGTCGGCGGCGGGCGAAGCCTTGCCGGATTTCAAAGCGAACTTTGCACTGTTCCGCGTGCCTGCACAGCAGTTATTCGGTATGGTGCCCACCATCCGCTCGGGCAATCTGCCCAATATTTTCTGCGGTATACTCCCCGCCGTTTTAGTGCCGCTGTTGCTTACCACCAAAACCATTCCGCTGCGCCGTCGTTTGGCTTACGGCGGTTTAGTCGGCGTGTTGGCACTCAGCTTCACGGTCAATATCTTCGACCTTTTGTGGCACGGCTTGCACTCCCCCAACGACCTGCCGTACCGTTTCTCCTTCCTGTACGTTTTTGCGGTATTGCTTGCCGCAACGGCTATGCTGCCGCACCTTCGGGATGTCACCCACAAGCAGTTGGGCGGTACCTTCCTCGGTATTGTGGCATATATCGCGTTATATGAAGCGATACAGGGTGACGGTGCAGAGGTGTTTGCGCCCGTATACGTTTCCCTGTTGCTCGCCGCTGTATACTGCGGTATTATTCTGCTGATAAAGCACCAACGGCTCGCTGTGCGCTCCGCATACACCGTTTTAGCGGCGGTGTGTATCGTGGAAATGACCCTCAGTGCCGGCGTTTCCCTGGATACACTCAACGGCAACGAATATTACACCGACCGCGCGGGATATATTGCCAATGAAGAACACCAAGCGGCGGCAGACGCGGTTGCAAAGCTGGAAGCGGCGGCAGATGCCGCGGAAAACGGCAATTTCTACCGTGCAGAGTTTTTGCCGATGCGTACCTGCGTTGACACCGCTTTGTATCATTACAGGGGGTTAACCTCCTTCTCGTCCAGCAACTACTACCATACCACCCGCCTTTTGGGCTATCTCGGGTATGCGGACAACGGGGTGAACAGTTATCTGTATCAGAGCTTTGTGCCGTCGGTGGACTCCCTGTTAAATCTCAAATACCTCGCCCTGCAAACCGACATCAACCACCCGTATTTAGAAAAAATCGGCTCTGCGGGCACCGAAGATTATCCGTATTATCTGTACCGCAACCGCTTGGCCTTGCCGCTGGCGTTTCGCGTGTCCTCCAACGTTTCGGATTTCACGGTGGCACCGTACGACCCGTTTGCAACACAGGAGGCGCTGTATACAGCGTTTACCGAAGACACCCGTTCGCTGTTCTCCTTCACACCCATCTACGTGGCCGCAAGCAGTGCCGCAAACGCCTCCGCCTACGGCGAGACGCGCTTTAGCTGTGATGGGACTACCGACGCCGTGTTTGAAGCAACCATTACCCAAACCACCGCGTACTATATCTTTGTAGACTGTACCGCGGCGAAATCGGGTAGCATTACCATCTATGACACGGCATACGAGTTGGTGGAGACGTATGATGCCTCCCTCGGCGAGCCGTATATCATTGATGCGGGCACCCTGCAGGAAGGGTATCGCGTAGAGGTATCTATCACCAGCGAGCGCGCGGTGTCGGGCAACATTTTCATCGCTGCCATGGATAACACCGTGTTGGAAGAAAAGATTGCCGTACTGCAAAAAGACGGTATGACCGTCTCCTCCTTCTCCGACCACCGCATCCAAGGCACCTTGACCGCAAGCGATAGCGGTACCGTATTCACCTCTATTCCATATGACGCTTCCTGGACGGTGACGGTAGACGGGCAAAGGGTAGAAACCTATCCCGTCGGTGATTTGAACGAGGACGGCTCGCAAGGCGCATTTTTGTGCTTTGATATAGCGCTCGGAAATCACGATATTACCTTCTCGTATATGCCCAAGGGCCTTATGACCGGCTTGCTGATTTCGGCTATCAGTCTTGTGGCATTTATCCTTCTCTTGCTCATCACCCGCAAAAAGAAGCCTGCCCATACCCTTCCTGCAACCGAGCCGGCACCCCCTGCGCCGCGCAAAAAAGCGGAGGAAGCCCCTGCCGATGTGTTGTCCGACGACGTCACCTTGGAAAACTTGTTAGATGATTTCCCGACAACACAAAACGGCGAAACGGAATAAACAAAAAAGAACGTATCTTGCGATACGTTCTTTTTTTGCAATCTATCATTTCTTCAAGCCTTTTGCAAGTGCTATCAATGTGTCTAATTGTTCTCCGCTCAAACCTCTAGCCGCGATGGATAAGGACCTTTCTTTGGTGGGGTCTTTCTGCTCGGTGTCAAAAAACTCCGCAGGCGTAACGCCAAGATACTCACAAATATAGAAAAACACTTCCATTGACGGATAATTTACACAGTTCTCCACATTGTTGATATATCCTTCGCTTAATCCGATAGACAAGCTCATATCACGCGCAGAAACGCCCTTGTTTAATCGCAATGCGCTCA
>JAZSED010000074.1:0-10723 GCA_045531495.1 Acutalibacteraceae bacterium | reverse complement strand
TATTCCCCTGTCAGGTACTCCCCTAACAGGGGAGATGCCCGAAGGGCAGAGGGGTGCCTGCCTTGGAAAGGAAATGTCCGAAGGACAAAGGGGTGGCTGTCCTGCAAGGACCGCGTAGCGGTGGATGAGGTGGGAAAGAACGCGTAACACCTCATCAGGCTCGCTTTGCTCGCCAGCTTCTCCTCAAGGAGAAGCCGAGGATTTTTGCGACCGAGCAAAGCGAGCGTCGACGGAGTAGCGCGAAGCGATACTCCACCTAACCACAACTCCCTTATGGTGCTCTTTTTATTTGCTTTTCGGGGGATGGCCAAACCGTTTTTTGTAGTTGCGGAAAAACGCGGAGTATTCGTTAAAGCCGCAAGCGGTGGCAACCAAGGTAGGCTTTTCTCCTAATTGGATACGGGACTGCGCTAAAACAAGACGTTTTTCGAGGATATATTTCATCGGCGGGATGCCAAACGCTTCTTTAAAACATTGATACAGCTGTGAACGGCTGATAAACAACGCGTCTGCAATTTCATCAACCGTACGGATGTTGGTGAGGTGGTCCTCGATGTATCGCAATGCACCGCGTAGCGTTTCATTGTGATATACGGTAAACCGCTCATCGGTACCGCCGCCTTTGGCAAGAAGATAAATAAGCTCGGTGAGTAAACAGTCGGTAACCAACGCGGCATCCTTTCCTTCAAAAGCGGAAAGCAACATATCTAAGCGCGTAAATAAAGAGGGAATATGCGGTTCTCCATGGCAATGAATCACCCGCGGCTCCGAGAACACGGTGCTAAGCACGTTATCGCCGACGTTGCATTCGCTGAAGTTCAATACGGCACGCTCGTAGGGAGTGGGCGCGTCTATTTTTATAAAATGGTAGTACAGCGGTGGAATCAGTACAATGTCGCCCGTTTGAAGATGATATTCTCGGTGCTCAATCACACAACGCGCATCACCGTTCAAAAAGAAAAGGATTTCATATTGCGGATGTGCGTGACGACAAAACCCTTCCGCAGACGGCTTTTCATCGCGTGCGTGGTGGTAACGTAAGGTCTGTGTCCGAAACTCCATAATATCACCTCGATACAACCATTTTACACTTTCTCGGAAAAAAAGCAATATAAAAAGCGAAAATTAACTATTTTATTTTTCTGCGTCTTTTTGTATGATAAAAAAGGAGAAATGTTCTCCGCTATAATGAAAAGGGGATACGGATATGAATAAAACACCTTGCAGAGTCACTTTTTCGCGCGATTTGTTGCACGTTAAAGGCTACGAAACACGTGATATGATGGGTCGTGCAGCGGCAGAAGACGTTGCGGATTGTTTGCGTCGTTTGCTTGCAACACAGCAAACGGTTAATATGATTTTTGCGGCGGCGCCGTCCCAAAATGAGTTACTTTACTACCTGTGTCAGGAAAAGGATATTTCATGGGACAGGGTAAATGCTTTCCATATGGATGAGTATATCGGGTTACCTGCGGATGCCCCGCAGCGGTTTGCCGCGTTCCTTGAAAATGCCGTGTTCGGCAAACTGCCCTTTAAAGGGGTGTATACCATAGACGCCTCGGCAAACGATGCCGAGAAAGAAGCGGCGCGATATACGGCGTTGCTGAAGGCGCACCCTGTGGATATTGTATGTATGGGCATCGGTGAGAACGGGCACATTGCCTTTAATGACCCCGGCGTAGCGGACTTTCATGACCCTCTTACGGTAAAACGTGCGGTGTTGGATGATGTATGCCGAAACCAGCAGGTACATGACGGGTGTTTTGAAAAATTGGAGGACGTGCCTCGGGAAGCACTGACCTTGACGGTACCGACCTTGTTTGGCGGCAAGCATTTGTTCTGCGTTGTGCCTGCCGCAACCAAGCGTGCAGCGGTGACAGCTATGCTGAACGGGGAAATTACCGATATGTGTCCCTGTACCATTCTGCGCCGTCACCCCGACGCAACGCTGTACTGTGATAATGACAGCTTGGGGGTTTGTGAATGAAGACCTGCTTGTATAGTCGGCGGATTTTTTGGAAAGACCAATTAACGGCAGGATATCTTCTTCTGCAAGACGGCATAATAGAAGGGCTGTATCCGCAAAAACCGTGCGCAGAGCAATACTTTGACCTTGCAGAACAGTATATATTGCCGGGGTTTATCGACCTGCATGTGCACGGGGCTTTAGGCTGTGATTTTGCGAACGCCGATGCGCGCGGGTTTCAAGAAGCGGTGGATTACCATCTGACGCATGGCACTACCACGATTTTACCTACCGTGACTTCGGGGAAGATAGAAGATATAGAGACGGCGTTGCAGACGTTTGAAGCATTTAAGGCGCAAAACACCACCCCTGCCACCGTGCCGGGCGTGCATTTGGAAGGTCCGTATTTTTCTCTTGCGCAAAGCGGCGCACAAGACCCTGCTGTCATTACCGCCCCTGACGCGACGGACTATCAGCGACTGATTACACGGTATGGGTCTTGTATTTCTCGCTGGAGCTATGCGCCCGAACGAGATACCGGCAACGCGTTTTTGACGGCTTTATCTAACGTGGATATTCTGCCCTCTGCAGGGCATACCGATGCCACTTACGGAGAAATGATACGCGCCGCGGATGCGGGGTGTAAGATGGTAACCCATTTGTATTCCTGTACCTCAACCGTCACCCGCGAAAACGGTTTCCGCCGCGGTGGTGTCTTGGAAGCGGCACTGCTGCGTGATGATGTGACAGCGGAATTGATTGCCGATGGCTGTCATTTGCCCAAAGAACTGATACAGCTTGTGTATAAGGTGAAGGGCGCAGACGGCATCACGCTTTGCACCGATGCTTTGCCTGTGACAGGGACCGACGCGAAGGAATCGTTTGTGGGCGGTGTTCCGTGTATAGTGGAGGACGGTGTGTGTAAATTAACCGACCGCACCGCTTTTGCGGGCAGTATTGCTACCGCTGACCGCTTACTGCGTTTTTGTGTACACGAGGTTGGTTTGCCGATAGAGGACGTATCTAAAATGCTGTCCGCAACCCCCGCACGGCTGTTGCAGTTGCCTAAAGGCAGGCTGGCAGAGGGGCTGGACGCGGACGTGGTCGTGCTGGACGAAGATTTACAGGTGAAAGCAGTATTTGCAGGTGGACAAAAGATATAAAAATCCTCTTTCTTGCGGTTGACGGAATGGGTGGAGTATGGTATACTATGCTGTGCAAAAATTGGAGAAAGAAGATGACTTTACAATGAGTGAATGTACTCACGATTGCAGTACTTGCAGCAATAAATGCAGTGAAGCCGACCTGCACGAAGCCGCAAATGCGTACAGCGCCATTAAAAAAGTGGTTGCGGTCAGCAGCGGTAAGGGTGGCGTCGGTAAATCCTCTGTTACAGCGATGCTTGCCGTGTTGATGGCGCGCCGCGGGTATAAAGTCGGTGTTTTGGACGCGGATATTACCGGTCCTTCCATTCCGAAGGCCTTTGGCATTACAGGTAGGGCGAGAGGCAGCGAAATCGGCATTTTGCCTGCCGAAACCCATATGAATATTAAAGTGATGTCGGTAAATCTGTTGCTGGAAGACCCGAATCAGCCGGTTGTATGGCGCGGTCCCGTTTTGGCAGGTGCGGTCAAGCAATTCTGGTCTGATGTGGTCTGGGGCGAATTGGATGTGTTGTTTATTGATATGCCTCCCGGTACGGGTGACGTGCCGCTGACCGTGTACCAGAGCTTGCCGCTTGACGGCAACGTGATTGTTTCCACGCCGCAGTCTCTTGTACAGATGGTGGTGGAAAAAGCGCATAAAATGGCGGGTATGCTCAACATCCCGATTTTGGGTGTTGTGGAGAATATGAGCCATGTGGTATGCCCCGATTGCGGCAAAAAGATTTCTGTTTTCGGTGATGATACCGCATTCGCCGAAGCAGTCGAAAAAATGGGCAGCAAGGTCTTAGCGCGTCTGCCGATTGATACTAAGGTTGCCGAGCTGTGTGACAAAGGTGAAATCGAAAGAGTGCTGTGTGAGGATTTGGAACCTGCCGCGGATGCCGTGGAAGCGTTGCTTAAATAAAAACTGTAACCCGTTCTCTGTCTCTATGAGAGCGGGTTTTTTATGTCAAAAAATTGATATTATTTGTCAAAAATATTATAGAAATCTCTCGGCGCAGTGCTACAATGTAATTAGCACAAAGGATATCTGCTGCCGTTTGAATGTTTTTTGCGTGTAAGCAAAAAAAGAGCATTTTTGCAGAAACGGCGGATGATTTTGTGAAACAGGCATTGCCGAAAAGGAGGAGATCCTAATGAAGAAATTTCCCGTGGGTATTCAGGTGTATTCCGTGCGCGATTTTGCGGAAAAAGACCTAAAAGGCACCCTCACTGCGCTCAAAGAAATGGGCTATGACGGTGTGGAGTTTGCGGGGCTTTACGGTTATACACCCGAAGAAGTCAAAGCCATGGTAGAAGAAATCGGTCTTGATCCGATTTCCGCTCACGTGCCGATTGATGATCTGCTCAGCGATATACCTGCCGAGGTTGCTAAATACAAGACTATCGGTTGTCGGTATATTGCGATTCCGTGGCTCGGTGAAGACCGTCGTCCGGGTCATCCGCGGTATGAGGAGACACTGCGCGACATTGTGAAGATTGCTGAAGAAGCAAAAAGACAGGGTGTTACCTTACTGTACCACAATCACGATTTTGAATTTGTGCGCGTAGACGGCGGCGACTATGCATTGGACGTGATGTATGCGAATATTCCTTCTGACTTGTTGCAAACTGAATTGGATACCTGCTGGGTCAACGTCGGCGGTGAAGATCCCGCGGCGTATGTACGTAAATACAGCGGTCGCGCGCCGATTGTGCACCTGAAAGACTTTGTCGGCGAGAAGAGCGAAAATATGTACGAGCTTATCGGAGACGATACAGCGGTTGCAAAACCGTCTAATTTCGGCTTGCGTCCTGTCGGTAGCGGCAAACAGGATTTTCCTGCAATTATTGAAGCTAGCGAGCAAGCGGGCACCTGTTGGCTTATTGTCGAGCAGGACAGTCCCAGCGGCGGTATGACCTCTATGGAATGTGCAAAGGTCAGCCGTGAATACTTAAAATCTATCGGTCAATAAAATTATATTTTGGAGGTAATAATCATGGCTGATATTCTCGATCGTTTCAAGGAAGATACTACGGAGGAAAAAGTTGTAGACACCAGCAAAAAATTGCGCATTGGTATCATCGGTACCGGTTGGATTGCCGAAGCGCACGTCGCGGCGTTTAAAAAGTACGCGGACGCAGAGATTGTGGCGGCTTGTGACATCGTTCCCGGCAAAGCGACGGCATTCTGCAAAAAAATGGGTCTTGAAGGCGTGAAATGCTATGACGGCGGACATAAAGAGATGCTGGATGACCCCGATATGAAGCTGGATGCGGTTTCTATCTGTACATACAACTGCCAGCACGTACCGCCCGCAATTTATGCGATGAAAAAGGGTATTCACGTGTTGCTTGAAAAACCGCTTTGCGTAACTATGGATGAAGCGGCGGAACTTTTAAAGGTAGAGAAAGAAACGGGTGTGGTGCTTTCCATCGGCTTCCAGCCCCGTCTAGACCCGAATATGCAGATGATTAAGAAAATTGTCGAATCGGGCGAACTCGGCAAAATCTATTATATCCAAACCGGTGGCGGCCGTCGTCGCGGTATCCCGACCCCTTACGGCACTTCCTTTATCGCGAAGGATACGGGCGGCATCGGTGCGCTTGGTGATATCGGTTGTTATTCTCTCGATATGGTGCTGAATGCTATCGGCTATCCCAAACCGTTGTCCGTTTCGGGTTATAAATCCGACTTTTTCGGTACCGACCCCAACTATTGCGGCTACGCGAAAAAAGAATATGCGGATGCCTTTGGCGTTGACGATTTTGCGGCGGCGTTTATTCGCTTGGAAGGTGATATTATTGTCGACTTCCGCATCTCTTGGGCAATGAATATGGATACCGCGGGCGATACCCTTATTTTGGGTACCAAAGGTGGCTTGCGTATTCCGTCCACCGAATGCTGGAACGGTACTGTCGGCGGTCCTATGACCATTTATCACGAGGTGTGCGGTAATCAGGTAGAAACGGTTGTTCCGGTTTTGAAATCTCCCTTTGACGGCCTTTTCGCATTAAAGATACGTTCCTTTATGGATGCCATCAAAGAGGGTAAACCTGCGCCCGTACCGACTTCGCAGATTATTCGCAACCAGGCAATTTTGTCGGGTATTTGCGAATCTGCCGAAAAGGGTCACGAAATCCAAATTACCCTTCCCGAAATCTAAGTAAAAAAAGAAAGAAGGACCGCTCAACGAAAGTTGAGCGGTCCTTTTCCTTATATATGCTGCTTTGCAAAGGTTAATAAAGCACTTGTTGTGTTATCGCATTCTTCGCGAATGACCGCGTCTAAAAGCGCATCCAACATTTTACCGATATCCTTGCCTTCTAACCCCAACACGCGTAAAGCGTCACCGTTTACCGACAAATCCTTTAGTCGATAGCAGGGATTGGTTTGCAAAAGTGCTTTGAGCGCCGTTTCCGTTGCTTCCCAAAGTGCCGTATCGTTGCATGCCTTTTGTAGGATAATGATACGGCAAAGGTTTTCTTCTCCATATGTACGCAACGCTTGCTTTAAATCGATGGGAGAGACGGTGGGTGAGAGGGAAAGCCCGTTTATCAGCGTGTCCACGGCAGAAATGGTGGCGTTATCTGCTTTTAATTGTCGCAAAACCGCCTCTGCAGGCGCATTTTGTAAAAGATATGCCCAGCGTAAAACAAGGTCTTTTGGGAGCTTTTGTAAAGCATCTTTGCTTGTCATATTAACATCGGGTAAGATAACCCGCCAAATGTCCACATAATCACTGAGGACTGTAGCTGCAAAGTCACCGCACAGCAGCTTTTGCAGCTCCGCATAGATGCGTTCTGCTGATACCGTGCGTAGATTGTCTGCAAGCGCACATGCCGCTGCTTTGGTTTCCTCTTCAGCCTGTAAACCGTATGTGGCAGAAAACCGCATTAGCCGTAAAATGCGCAATGCATCTTCCGAAAAGCGTGTTGTAGGGTCTCCAACCGTGCGTAACACCTTGTTGTCGAGGTCTGCTTTGCCGTCAAAGAAGTCGCCGATACCGTTCGTGGGATGCCACACCATGGCGTTAACCGTAAAGTCTCTTCGCTTTACATCTTCAAATAATGAGGATGTAAAGGTGACTGCGTCAGGATGGCGGTTGTCAAGGTAATTGCCGTCTATGCGGTAGGTGGTAACCTCAAACGGCACACCGTTAAACAACACTGTGACGGTGCCGTGCTGTATACCTGTTTCAATGACACGGCAATCCGTAAACGCTGCTTTAATTTGTGCGGGTGTAGCGGCGGTGGTAATGTCCCAATCGGTGGGGGATATCCCTAAAAGCGTATCGCGCACGCAACCGCCTACCGCGTGCGCCGTAAATCCGTGTTGCTCTAAACGCGCAATGACCGCCGCGGGAGCGGCGGGCATTGTCGGAGCGGTGTACGTTTTCATCATTTGTTGTGGCTTTTCAGCAGGTTATGTTTTTCGTCCCACAACGCCTGCGATAGGTCAACGTAATATTTGTGCGGGTTTTCAAAACGCAGCACTTCATCCCAAAGTAGGTCTACTTGATTTTTACAGTAATCACGCAGTTCGTTCGCAGTGGGCAGTTGGTATACGCATTCGCCGTGGTCGAACAACTGCTGCTGCAGTTCTACTGCACGGAAATTATACACGAGCTTGCGTTTCCAGGTGTGTTCAGGGTCAAAAATCTCGTAGTCTTGACTGTCGTCAATAACCTCGTCCCGTAACGTAAGTACGTCAGCAAGCGCTTTGCCGGTTTCGCGGTCATATAAACGCCATAGCTTTTTGAAACACGGGTTGGTGATTTTTGCGATGTTTTCGCTTACTTTAATACGTGGAATGATTTTGCCGTTGTCTTCAATGGCGGCAAGCTTGTACACACCGCCGAAAACGGGGTCGCTGGCAGCTGTGATAAGGCGTTCGCCGACACCGAAGCTGTCAATCTGCGCGCCTTGACGAATCATATCGCGGATAATGTATTCGTCAAGGGAGTTGGAGGCGGTAATTTTACAATCGGTCAGCCCTGCCGCATCCAACATTTGTCTTGCTTTTTTACTGAGATAGGTAATATCGCCCGAGTCGATACGAATGCCTTTTAAGCGGCATCCCATCGGCTCTAACACCTCGTGATAGGTGCGAATAGCGTTGGGAATACCCGATTTCAATACGTTATAGGTATCTACAAGCAAAATGCAGTTGTTGGGATAGGTGCGTGCATACGCCTTGAAGGCATCCAATTCATTGTCGAACAGCTGTACCCAGCTGTGCGCCATAGTACCGAGTGCGGGGATGCCGAAATCGCGGTCGGCAATGGTACAAGCCGTACCCATACAACCACCGATATACGCGGCTCTTGCACCGTAGATGGCACCGTCATATCCTTGCGCGCGGCGGGAACCGAATTCCATCACCGCTTTACCCTCGGAGGCGCGCACAATGCGGTTGGCTTTGGTCGCGATAAGGGTCTGGTGATTGACGGTTAAGAGAATCATCGTTTCAATAAACTGCGCTTGAATGGCGGGACCGCGCACCGTGACAATCGGTTCGTGGGGGAAGATGGGGGTGCCTTCGGGTACCGCCCATACGTCACATTCAAAATGGAAATTACGCAGATATTCCAAAAAATCCTTGTTAAACAGCTTTTTGCTCTCTAAAAACGCGATGTCTTCTTCGGTGAAAGACAGGTTTTTTAAGTATTGTACCAACTGCTCGACACCCGCCATAATGGCAAAGCCGCCGCCGTCGGGCACACGGCGATAGAACATATCAAAATAGGCAATACGGTCACGGTTACCCGTTTCAAAGAAGCCGTTTGCCATGGTGATTTCATAAAAATCGGTGAGCATGGTGAGATTGTTTTTTTCGAAAGACGTTTGCATTCTAAACACCCCTTGTTAAATCAAAACTGTTAGTTTTCCGTTTGCATCCAGCTCGGTTTGTCCGTTTAACACCGCAAAGGTGGAGCGGTACAACAAAGCGGGGTCTTCAAGGAAGTTTTCCCGTATGGCATTGGCCTGCAAAGAATCAACGGTGGCAACCGTTACCTGCAGCATGGTGGCGCCGCCGTCGGTCAACTCTAAGGTGACGTTGTATCCCGCTTCGGTTTTTATAATGTCTACCTTTGCATCTTTTTGCTTGTGCATACGCGAAAGAAGCGTCAGTGCGATTTTTACCGACTTTTCGCGTAACACAAAGGGGAGAGTGGTGGAAAGTACATCCGCAATCTCCTTGCCTGTATCGGTGATGGTTAGCATACCGCTGCCGCTTTCGGCAATATGCTCCTGTTCAATCAGTTTATCAATCGCCATGCCCGTATCAAAGAAATTTGCCATGCCGTTTCCTGAAATAATTTCAAGAATCATCGGCCTTGGCACAGGCTCCTTGACACTGTAAAGCAGGTAGCACACCAACAATTTAATATCCTCTAAAGAACGCAGTCCGCCGTAATCTACACCGGCAGAAAAAGTAGCACCCACAGTGTTTCCTCCGTTTTTACTTATATTTCTTTTATTGTAGCACAAACTTTCAAAAAAATAAACAGATTTTTGAAAGTTTGTTGTTTGGGGGACAACCCGTTTTCCAAAACATAGTATGTACTGTATAAACTTTTCTCCGCGAGGCAACACTACAGGTAAGGAGTGAAAAAGTTATGCAGGTACGCAGAGGAGATATCTATTACGCGGATTTAAGCCCTGTTGTGGGCTCGGAGCAGGGCGGCGTGCGCCCTGTATTGATTGTGCAGAACAACGTGGGCAATCGTTTCAGCCCTACAGTGATTGCTGCCGCCATTACAAGCCAAAAATACAAAGCCAATTTGCCCACCCACATACAGGTACATTCCACCGACAGCGGCTTGGCACGCGATTCGATTGTGCTGTTAGAGCAGATACGCACCATTGATAAGCAGCGCCTGAAAGAGCATATGGGACGGCTTGACGACCAATCCATGACACGTGTAGACCAAGCGTTGCAAATCAGCTTCGGTCTTGCAGGCGAAGCAAAAGCGGATTACTACATAGAGTAATCCGCTTTAGACAAACCGTTTATCAGAAATAGCGAAGCAAGGAGACCACTTTGCCGAGCACCACGACCTCTTTGACGATAATGGGTTCAAAGTCGGGATTTTCGGGCTGCAGGCGAATGTGGTCTTTTTCCATATAAATGCGCTTAACGGTGGCTTCGTCACCGATGAGCGCTACCACGATATCGCCGTTTTCGGCAATGGGCGTTTTTTTGACAATGACAACGTCTTTGTCAAAGATACCCGCGTTTATCATACTTGTACCCGACACGCGAAGCGCAAACAGGTCACCGGGGTTGTATCCGCCGCCCGAATAGGGGACGTATTCTTCCACTTCTTCCACCGCTAAAATCGGCACACCCGCGGTCACCTTTCCCAGCAACGGCACGCGCGCTACGTTTTCACCGGGCAGGCGAATGGCGCGGTTTAAGCCGCTTTGACGGTTAATGTATCCCTCATCCTCTAAAAGACGCAGATATGCGTGCACGGTAGAGGTGGATTTAATGCCCGTAGCGGTACAGATTTCACGCACCGACGGCGGCACACCGTCCTGCGCACGTTCTTTCAGGAAGGAGAGGACTTTTTGTTGTTTTTCGGTCAACGGTTTCATAGGTCGT
>JAZSED010000025.1:0-47459 GCA_045531495.1 Acutalibacteraceae bacterium | reverse complement strand
GTTGTGTCAATAATTGCAACAGAATAGTTGATTTTTGTTGCGTTTGTATCGCTACTATCAATGTCGAACATGAATATATAGTCTACATCAAAGTTGCGAATATCCCTTGATGCTTTGGCCGCGATAGACGTATAAAGTTTTGAAAAGCCGGAAACATCAACGGTTTTATGGAACAGTTGATTGAGTCCTTCGCGTTTTGCGACGTCTTCCTTAAATTCTTTTAGTTTTCGCTCGTCTTTGTGAGACATGGAAAACCTCTCTTTGCATTCTTGAAGATGCACACTGATACCATTAGTGGAGTCTTTGAAAGCGATGATATCGACATAAGTCCTAATAACCTCTCTTCCACTGCCGGTCAAAACACAACGATCACCCTGAGCACCAGGATAACTAACTGCCAAAAATTCATAGTTGAGTTTTTTATACAACGCAACACTTGCGAAAGTTACAATGTCCTCTTTGGCATCTTCAAATGTTAGTGGAAAGATCTGAGAAACAGAAAAATTAGTATTTGCTATGTTTCCAAGATAGTCCTTGATCGGAGCCTCAGCCCATTTAATAGTACAAATGGTTTTTCTGTTTTTGTCGGTCAAATGCAATTCTGTTGACAGAAAAAATATTGATTTTGTGGAAATGCTCGAATGCGTACTTAGGAAACGAAGCAACGTCTCGTCTGATATATAATAGTTGTGGTCGGAAATTTTTTCAAACGGCAAAGAGTCGTCAATATGCAACGCTGTTTTAAATACATATATGGCATTTTCATCGTTGAATACATTGCCGCATTTAATAATATTGCGTACATATTGTTCTAGTGCGTTTTTTCTGCTCAAGGCATCAAACAATTTGGCATAACCGCCTCTACAATTGTAATCGTTTGACCTATTGACTTGTATTTCTGTAATTGTTTTTTTGGCACCAAGAAGCATATTAGCAAAATACAGGACGCCTCTGTCCGGATCCATGGCATGCCCAAATCTATTAATTTTTACTCTAAGTTTGCCATTCAACCAATTGAAGCGAGAAGATTCGGATAATACTTCTTTGATTTTTTCTTCAGAATAATGCCGTATGGTTCCTTTGTTTTTGCTGACAAAGTTTTCTTGTAATTTTTCAAAATACACACCAAAAGAATCGACCTTTAAAAAACAAGCTAATAATTCATTTAAAACTTCATCGATTTCGGGTGAGTAAGCAATACATGACAAGGCAGTTTCTTTAACAAATAAGCTTTCCTTTTCCGGAGCAGTTCTCCAAGGAATATGATACAGAACGGCATTTCTTCTACAAGCCATTGAAATCTCTAATTCATCAGTGATTTTTGAACCGCCGCCAAATTTTTGCTGCATCCCTTTCGACACCGGAGAAATTTTCATCATAGGAGTTTTGAAAACAGAACTCCAATAATAAACATCTGATCGCTGCATTTTATGGTCATCCGTAGGAACCGCTGTAGAATACTCAACAAGCAACAGCGGGTATTCCTTGTTCTCGGAAATTGCGGTTATAAGAACGTCTATGTCTTTCACTTTCCTAATCCTGTCGATCACAGAATCGGTATCATTAAATTCACCGCGTAGTTTTTTTGTGTAAATATTTTTAATTGGTACATCGGAGATGATTTGATCAATATAACCCTTAAAATCTATCCCTTGTTCTAAAACCTCCGAATAAATTCTTATTTCGTCAAGTTTCACAATCAACCCCTCTTCCTAAATGTCAGCACGTGTTCTTTTTTACCTTTAGTTCTATATGATTTTTGAAAAGCCCTAGACGTTTCATCTAAGTTTGAAAAGGAATAATCAATAAGTTCCCAATCGAGTCTGTCAGCAATATTGATCATATTCTTTTTAGCATCATACAAATTTCCGGAAACCTTCCCATCTCCAATAACAATAACAACAACCCCGTTGTTTTTTAAAACCTGATTGCATTCGTTGAAAACATCAAATATATCATCATTGAATTTTGTTTCTGGCCGCTTTAAACTTGAAAACTCTCTCCGGGAGCCAATTTCTTGGCTCATAGAATATTGCACGTCAAAATCCAACCAATTCATTCTGTGCTTATGATACAAATAATAATCATAAGTGTTTACGTATGGCGGAGATGTGAGAATCAAATCAATTGAATTTGGTTCTATGATTTTTGTACACAATTTTGAGTCACAAAGAATAGCTGTATTATTATAGTTTCTTGGGACTTTGGAAAATTCTTTATAAAGCAATAGTAAATTTTTAAATTTCTTTACAAAGGTGTCGGCAACATAATCAACAGAAAGATGTGGTTTGTCTATTGCTGCATATCGTGTGTCGCTTTCTTGATTAGAAACCTGGTTAATTATGGTTGACATAACCAATTTTGCAAATAACTGTTGGGGAGATGCCAGGCTGGAAATCTTCTCTTTGATCAAACTTAATACTGCTATAGAATCATCACAAAACCAATGATTGATTGATTGATAGTAAAAGGGAACAACCGTTTTCACTTCTAAAGAATAGGTTTCTTCGAAGCGACAAAGGAATTTGTTTAACTCCTCAAAATCGCTATCAGTAAGTTTAAGAGTCTTAAACTGCGATATAAGAATAGCTATGTGGTTAATATCCGTACCTATCCCTTTTCTATCCAACACACTTGAGGCTAGCAAGGTGGTTCCTGAACCTACAAACGGATCATAAACCGTGTCTTTTGCTTTGGTGTACGCACTAATATATTTTAGAGCCAAATCAACCGTGTATTTTGCCGGATAAGGATGTGCCCTATCAATTCTTCTTAGTTGTTCTATGTCTATCATTTTGGTTTCCTCATTATTACGATATATGAGTGATTTTGATTTACATAGAAAACAGAGGGATATCCCAATAAAACAAGCTTCCTATGTTGGTTTTGATCCCAAATAATCAAATCATGATATTTAAAGCCCGCTTTTTCTCCCGCGGCCGCAATTTTGCTATGTAAATCCACATACGGAATTTTATTTTTCGTGTCCCTAAAATCCTTTACAACCCAAGCGTTGTATCCACCGGGTTTAGTGACTCTAAACAATTCGTGCATTATTTGTTCTACTTTGTCTAAATATTGTTCTATTGCCATATTGCCAAGATCTCTGCTATCATTAGAATACAGGTTTGTAGTAGCATTGTTGTCTTTTACAAAAGCGGAGTTTTTATGACGAACTGTTCTATCTTCCACAACCTTGTGAATTAAATCTGCATATGGAGGTGAAGTTATAGTAATTTGCACTTTGTTGTCGGAGAGTCGCTTTAATATTTCACAACAATCACCTTTGTGTAATTCATATTTACCAAAAGATGAGACATCAAAAAAACCAAGCTGGGTTTCGTTTGCAATCTCAGAAATAGAAGTTTCCGCAACATTGAAAAAGCGATCGGTCAATTCAATGCCGATAGCATTTCTTTGGGCCTTTATTGCCGCAATAACTGTTGTTCCTGTACCAAGGAAGGGATCTAGAACAACATCGTCCTTTTTGCTATACATCGCAATAAGTCTATCACATAGTTTTTCGGGGTAGGTGGCGCCGTGTTCCAGGTGTTTTTTATGTCTTGCGGAGGAAACATCATTCCAAACGCTTTTACTTATTTCTGCCCATTCGCTGGCGCACAATCCGTTGAATGTTTTTTTCCTTTGTTCTTCTTTTTTAACTTCATCGGCATTGATTTGAATGTCGTCATTGCCATCACAAATTTCAAGACTCATAGTCTCCTCCTAGTTCTATAATTTAAACAAACCGTTGGATATTACTTTTTGGAAGCCACTCCTGATTTCATCCATGAGTCAACTTCGCTAATTTTAAATTTCCATAATCTGCCGATTTTTGCAGCAGGCATACCTCGCCGCTCAATCCAATCAAGAACCGTATCGCGACTAACGCCCAAATATTCCATTGTTTCTTTCATTGAACACCAGCGTTCAAGGTTGTTATCCATAGTAAAATCTCCATTCTCATAGAATAAACATCTAAAACCATCATAACATTTTCAGTAAAACAATTCAAGGGTTAATAAAGGTTTATTAAGAAATAAAAAGAAAAAGCAATTATAAACGTATTTTTGACTGATGCAGACTTCTACCAAGGGCTCACAATAGTTCGTGTTTATGCGGGTATAAAAACCCGCCCCGCCGATTGAACTGCGCCAAATTATGCAGTTCAATCGGCGGGGTGTTTTTTATCTTCTTTTTTCTATATTTATTTTTGTGTCGGGGTATCTTTTCTCAGCGCGCTTTCTTTTTCTTCGGTATGAATTTCCCAATGAATAATAAAGGCTAACAATGCGCGGATAACGATAACAACACCCAAAATGGCGAGTTCCTCGAGGTTGTGAATGATGACCGTTTTAATAATCTCGGCGCCCATCTTAAACTCCAACGCCAAAGACAGTGCTTTGCCCAAATCTATAACCACATGGAACGGCAATCTTTTAATAAGACATTGAAAAAGACGCACCAACGCACGGCAAGAACCGATAATAATAATCAAAATGCCGACAAGTTCCAAGGAACACGCCGCAATTTCCGCCAAAGGATATAAAAACTCTTTATAGTGCATAACTAAACTTTCCAGCATAGTTTTCGCCCCTTTATTCTTTTACGTATTTGTCCCAATCGGACGAGAACGTTTTATCGCCGTCTGCGGTCACCCACATAGCCTCTACTTCGGGCAACGATTCTACAAGTGCAAGGCCGTCCTTTTGCGGCATACAAAACAGCGCGGTAGAGAGCGCATCTCCCATTCCCGAATCCTTACACACCACCGATACCGACACAAATCCTTCTGCAGGCATCAGCGTGTCGGGATGAATGATATGGTGGTACGGTTTGCCGTCCACGTAATAAAACCGTTGATACGAGCCGCTGGTCACCACCGACTCCCCACGCATTTGTAAATACGCAAGATAATCGTCACCTTCGGGGTTTTCAATGCCGACAGTCCACGGTGTACCGTCGGGCTTGCTACCCACCGTACGGACATTACCGCCCACATTCAGCACATACCCGCTCACACCCTTGTCTTCCAAAGAACGTGCCACACACTCAACAGCATACCCTTTCGCAACAGCGCCCACATCCAATGTCATCAGCGGGTCTGTGAGGGTCACGGTGTTATTCACCTCATCGATAACCACCTTCGTGATATCCGTATGCTTAGCCGCCTCTCGCAAGCGGTCTATGGGCGGCAAGGCGGCCTCTTTCGGGTTATCCATACCCAACGTACGGTAATCATGCCACAGCGACAGTACACTGCCCATCGCCACGTTGAGCAATCCGTCGGTTTTTGTATACATTTCTTTTGCATACAACAGCATATCGATAATGCGGCGGTCCACCGTCACAGTACGGTGCGCCCCATCCGCCAGCTCGTTGATAGTGCAAAGGTTCTCCAGACCTTCAAAACGGTGATAAATGGAATACAAACGGTGATACTCACCAAACTCTGACAAAACATCTTTAGACACCTTATCAAAATCCTCTTGGCTATTTTCGTAGCCGGTGACGGTAATCACCGTGTCAAAATACTCCATCGAATAGGTGCTATATTTACTTTTTTCGGGTTGCCGCATACAGGAAGTCAGCACACAGCAAAGCATCAAGCAGAGTGCAACCACTCCACAGCACAATCGTTTTTTCATAGTCACCTTTTCGGGTAACAAAAAAGGGAGAAACGCTCTCCCTTTTTTGTATTCAGTATTCTTTGCTTAGTTAGATTTTGGAAGCAGCTTTTACAAAACCGGTCACATAAATGGTGCAGCCCGCAGACTGTACATCAGCAACGCCTTTGCCGTCTTCGCCAACCAGACCCGCGATTTCAGCAGCGGTTTTACCTACGCAAGCCGCGTCAAACGCAGCCGCCTGCTCAAACCATTCTTTGGCAGCACCGCCGTACGCGACCATACCGTAATTTGCACCCTGCTCTTTTTTGGAGGCAACCGCTTTGGAGGTATCCAAAGTGGACGCGCCTTTGGTATCGAAGGTGAAGGACAGTTCCACACAATCGCTGGAAGCAGCTACAACCTTTTTGTCCGCATTGACAGCGGCGGCAAAAACGGTGGTGGAAACCTTGCTGCTGCCGTCTTTATCTTCGGTAGCATCCGCAGTGGTCACTTCGGTAGCCGCAGTCACTTTCAAGGTGTCGTTCGCAGTGACATTGGATTCCGCGGCAGCGTTGTACGCTTTTTCGATAGCACCGACAAACTCGTTGATCATAATGGTGCAGCCGGCGTTCACAACTTCATCAGTGCCTTTGTTGCCTTCAGCAACCAACGCTTTCACTTCGTCAAGCGTTTTGCCCGCTACCAACGCTTCAAACGCGTCAGCCTGCTCGAACCATTCTTTTTTAGCACCGCCGTAAGCAACCATGTTGTAGTCAGCGCCCTGTTCATACTTCGTTTTGAATTCACCTGCCGCAGCAGCTTTACCGTCAGCAGTGAAATTCACGGTGTTGCTCATCGTATCCAACGCGCAAGCAACGATTTTGCCGTTGGCGTCTACCGTAACAGCCGCGACGGTAACGTCAATTTTGCCGGAGCCATCTTTGTCAGCGGTAGCGTCAGTAGCAGTCGGCGCGGTAACATACACGCCTGCACCGAATTTCAGTGTCTTTTCGCCGCAACCGACAAACAAAACCGAAATTACCATAATGAGACATAAGCCGAGAATGAGACTTTTTTTCATAACAGTTTCTCCCCTTTAATGTACTATCGTTCATTAGAACAAATACATTCTACTATATCTACCTATACCTGTCAATAAAGTTGTTAAAAAAATAACAATTTTTCGGGAATTTTTCGAATAAGGGCGGCGCCGCCAAGACCTATCAATATACCTGCAACAGTCCCGGTGACAGTCAAAACAACCAAATAATAGCCGAGCTGTGTCGTATCCAGCAGCAGCATTGCCATCAAAATCTGACCGACGTTGTGCATCACACCGCCTGCCACACTGACACCTACAACAGACACGCATTGTAAGCGGCGCAGTAACAACATAATGAGGAAGCTCAAGACGCCGCCTGCCAAGCTATACAGAAAAGCCATGCCGTTACCGAAAAGAAGTGTTACCAATACCATACGCAACAGAGAAACCGTAATGGCAGATGCCGCGTTGCGGCGGTACAGTAAAAACACAATAATAATGTTCGGCAGACCCATTTTTATGCCCGGGACCGCAGGAAACAGTGGTGGCAGTAACACTTCCACGTATGCCAACACCAATGCGAGTGCGGTACAAAGGCCCAAAAAGGCGACCGCTTTCGATTTGTTTTTCACAGTCACCCTCCTATAGCCGAAGAGAGTTGAACTCTAATCGGTCAAAAATGTATTTTTCGCTTAATAACTGCGTTGTTCTCGCTTGAAATACATACAGTATTTCTGCGCTCGACCGCCTTGTTATAAGTGAAAAATTCTATTTTTTACTTAATAACAACCAACGCGTGCGGATTTTTTGAGAAAACGAGGTCAAAAAGCGCAGACATACTGTCGTATGTCAAGCGCCAAGACAATGTTTTTGCCGAAAAGACGCCGCGAGGGCGATTAGGCGTTCAATCCTCTTCGGCTATACCACAATGTCGGGTGCATCCGTACTGTCAACGGTTGTCACCGTCACCACCACGCGATTGGGAAGGCACACAATGCTTTCGCCGTTCCTGAAAACCGCACGGTGGGCAACACAAATACCATCAGGACAGGTGGCCGTTTCCATAAACGCCTTACCGTCACGGATAACCAGGCGGTTACAGTGTTCCCCATTTTCACCTGTATAAATATCCTTGGTAATATTTTGGGTGAGCGCATATTCCGCATACAGCTTACCGTCAACAGTCACCGTCACCGTGTTGCCGTTTCCACGAAACACAAACAGATACAAACCGCCGATCGCCGCGACCAACAACAGCGCGGCAATCAACAGTATGTCATTTCGCAGATACCGTTTTTTTGTGTTTGCCTGTTTTGTCATAAAGAGAACTCTTCCTTCAAATCGGGAAAAAACACTTTTTTTAAGCAGCCTGTCGGGCACTGTTCCCAGCACAAGTTGCAACGTGTACATTTATCGTAGTCAATAACAGCCAAATTATCCACAACAGAGATAGCCCCGTTCGGACAATTTTTCTCACATTTTTTGCAGGCGATGCATGCGTTGGTGCAAGCCTTACGAGCGTCTGCGCCCTTTTGTTTGTTACTGCACATAACAACCACCGAGGTTTCTTGCGGTATCATCGAAATAATACCTTTCGGGCAAGTGCGCACGCACAAAGTACAGCCAAGGCAACGGGAAGTATCTACGTGTGCGATGCCGTCATCCATACAAATGGCATTCGCGGGACAAGCAGCCGCACAATCACCGAAGCCCAAGCACCCGTAGCTGCACGCTTTTGCACCGCCGTATACCGTCGAAGCGGCATAACAGGTTTGCACGCCTTCGTATTTGGCAACGGATGAAGTGGCATCACAATGACCGTTACAGCCCACAAATGCCACCAAATCCACAAACGGTTCGGGTTCCACACCGAGCAGTTCACTCAGGTAGTCGGTAACGCCCTGCGCGCCGGGGACACACAAATTCGGTTTCACACCGCCTTCTGCCAAAGCCGCGGCATAGTCATCACAGCCTTTATAGCCGCAAGCACCGCAGTTAATACCGGGCAAGGCTTCACGAATAGTCCGTTTCAGCGGATTTTCTTCCACCGAGAAGAAATGAGAGAATACCAACAGCAAGATACCTGCCAAGACAGCTACGGCTAACATGACGAGAAATGCAATCAAAATACCCATAGTCGGCTCCTCCTTTAAGCGAAAATGTTTTCAACGATACCGCTAAAGCCCATAAATGCCAACGAAATAAAGGATGCGGCGATCAACGTTACAGCCAATCCGCGGAACGGTTTGGGTACTCTGCTGTCGTCAATGCGGGAGCGCAATCCCGAGAACAGCACCATGGCGAGCAGGAAGCCCAAACCGCAACCAAGAGAGCTGACCATAGACTCCACAAAGGAATATCCGTCGATGATGTTGTTAATGGTAACACCAAGCACCGCGCAGTTGGTGGTAATAAGCGGTAAATAGACACCAAGACCTTTATACAGGGACGGCGACATCTTCTTTAAGAACGATTCCAGCATCTGTACCAACGTGGCGATAATCAAAATAAACGCGATGTTCTGCAGATAGCCGAGTCCTAAGGGGTTCAGCACAAAATACTGAATGGGCCAAGTAACCGCGCTCGCAATCAGCATAACCACCGTTACCGCAATACCCATTCCTGTCGCTTGGTCCAATTTTTTAGAAACACCTAAAAACGGACAAATACCCAAAAAACGACTGAGCACGTAGTTATCCACCAGCACGGAGGAAAGCAGAATGACAATAAGTGTTTTAAACATATCCATTAGCTTTCAGCTCCTTTCTCAGCACATTCTACCTTATGACAAATACCCGCATTCGGGCAACCTGCACAGGAGAAGTCGTGTTTTGCAGGGGCTTTACCCTGCGTAACCACGTAAATAAGAGCAATCAACAGACCGTATACCAACAACCCGCCGGGTGCTTTGGTCAAAAATTCGATTTTATACGCTTCCATAAAGGGAATCGCAATACCCGCGAAGGATGCGGCACCGAATACCTCTCGAACGGTTGCCATCGCACACAGCGACAGGGTAAAGCCAAGACCCATACCGATACCGTCCAGAGCGGAATGTGCTACGCTGTTTCTGTTTGCAAACATTTCGGCGCGGCCCAGAATAATACAGTTTACGGTTATCAAATCAAGGTACACACCGAGGGTTGCGTACAAATCCGGCAAAAAGCCTTGTACCAGCATTTTAACAATGGTAACAAAACCCGCAATAATGACAATGTAGCACGGAATACGCATCGTCTCGGGAATGATTTTGCGCAACAAAGAGATAAATACGTTAGAGCACAGCAACACGACCAATGCGGCAATACCCATGCCGAATGCACCGTTAACCGTCTTGGTGGTCGCCAACGTGGGACAGGTGCCGAGAATAAGCACCAATACGGGATTCTCTTTTATGATGCCGTTTGTCAAAACGGACATAGCAGATTTCTTTTGCATTATCGGCCACCTCCACTCAATGTTTTTACGGCTGTAAAGGCACGTTCAATAGCCTGTTTGTAACCGTTTGTGGTGAGCGTTGCCCCGCCAATGGCATCGATTTCGGTGTAGTTGGTTTCATCCTTACCGACAAACTGCCCATAGAAGCTTTCATCAGCACACGCATCACCCAAGCCGTCGGTTTCCGCTTCGGAAACGGTAAGGCAGTCAAGGATTTTGCCTTTTGCGGTCATTGCCACACGTACCACAATATACTCGCCGGATGCGGGATGATAGTCATTGCCGCCCTTAATACCGTAGCCCGCGCCTTTGGTTTCCACAACAAAGTTGCCCGAAGCAGTCTTTTTAGCGGAAACAACATATTTTTGAAGATCGGGATATTTGGAAAGGTCAATATCCGTGTAGGTGGTCGCCTTAATGCGTTTTACCGCATCGGCAATAGCCGCGTCATCTGTGCCTTCAGCACCGACCCCGATAAATTCTTCACCCTTCACAAATACGTAACCCGCACCGTTTTCGGCAACATACACGGCGTCAAAACCTTCTACCACCTCCACAAGAAACAGCTTTTGGAATTTACCTTCACCCGCGGGCAGGGCCGTGGCGAGGTTATCTGCCAAAATTTGTTCTTCGGTGCGGATATCCACCGAACCGCCGCCTAAAATAATTGCGGCATTCAGCGCATCTTTCACAGCATTCTTGTACGCGGCAGTGGTTTTGGTTGCGCCGCCAACGGTATCCACCGCTTCCACGCCTGCGGCATCTTTTTCCGCAAAGTTAGCACCGTATGTCTTTTCAGCACCAAGCGTTTCGTTGGAAGACAAGCAAACAGCGCCGGTTACAACACCTTTTGCATCCACACCGCACATAATCACCATATCGGTGCCATAGCCTGCGGTAACCAATTTCACAACGTAGCCCTGTCCTGTCGTTTCTTTGTACGCCTCTGCCACGGTGTCGGGCAAGGTGTAACTGCCAAGCTCTACGCTCTCGAAGTCTTTACCGCCGGGCATCACTTCAAGCAACGCTTTGTTGGCAGCGGCGGATTGGTTTTTTTCAATAACGGGAGCGGTGACCGCATTGGTAACCGCCAAAAGCAGCGTGATAACCACACAGATAGAAACAAAAACAGAGAGGTTTTTCAAATTTGCTTTCATGCCTGACTACCTCCCGCAAACACCTTATATTTGGTCCAACGGACAATATAGGGGGTCAGAATATTCATAAGTAAAATCGCAAAGGATACACCTTCGGGATATACGCCGAAATAACGGATAAGACAGGTAAGTAAACCGCAACCAAAGCCAAATATGACCTTGCCCCATGCGGTAGGCGGAGAGGTTGTATAGTCGGTAGCCATAAAGATGGCACCGATACACACACCGCCCGACATCACAAGGGAGACGGCACGAACTGCGTCAAATCCTTCCATAAAGAACGAGAAAACAAATACCGTTGCGATAAACACGACGGGAATTTGCCACGTAATCACACGACGAACTATCAGATACAGGCCGCCGAGCAGCAAAGCCGCCGTACAGGTTTCACCGATGGCACCGCCGTAATTACCAAGCAGCAGCGTCAGCAAGGAGGGCAGCTTCTCTGCCGCAAGCGGCGTAGCGCCCGCAACAGTATCCACGGGGAAGCCCGCCGTTGCCAACGAGCCAAACGCCACCAACATAAACACACGAGCGGTAATGGCAGGATTGACCAAGTTAAGGCCGATACCGCCAAACAAGCATTTCACAACAATGATAGCAAACAGGCTACCGACAACGCACTGCCAAATGGGTATGTTGACAGGCAGATTCAGCGCCAACAGCAGGCCCGTTACCGCGGCGGACAGGTCGCCCACCGTCTGGTAGTCTTTTTTAGTAATAACATTAAAAAGCGCTTCAAAAACAATACAGCTTACCACGCAAACGGCGACCACCAGCAAGGCACGCAGGCCGAAAATCAGCGTACCTGCGACGGTGGCGGGCAGCAACGCAATCAGCACGTCACGCATAATACCCGCAGTAGAGCGACCGCTGTGGATATGCGGGGAAACCATTACTTTTGTCAAAGTACTCATGCGTTTTCCGCCTCCTTCTTCCGTTCCTCTTTAAGGAATTGTTTTCCGAGCTTATTCATCTGCACTAACGGGCGGTTGGCAGGGCACACAAAGCTGCAACAACCGCATTCCATACAGGTTTCTACCGACAAAGCCGCTAAAGCCGCCGCATCTTTTTTGCCGTACGCCTCTGCAATGCTGATAGGCGCTAAGCCAAAGGGGCAGGTATTCACACACCCGCCGCAACGGATACACGCGGTGGTTTTGGGTAACCACGCCTCCTTGGCGGTCAGCGCCAACACAGCGTTGGTGTTTTTGAGCACCGACGCATTGGCATTAGGCACCGTAATACCCATCATCGGACCGCCGTAAATGATTTTAGCCGGGTCGGCTTTCAGACCGCCGCAAAAATCAAACAGCGCTTGCAACGAAGTGCCGATAGGTGCAATGACGTTTTGCCGATTGGTTACCGTACCGCCGTCAACCGACACGCATTTTTCCACCAGCGGCATACCTGTTTTCAGATATGCGCCGATGGATGCCAATGTGGTACAATTGATTACCACACAACCCACGTCGATAGGCAGCTTGTTGACGGGGATTTTTCGCCCCGTGGTGTGGTACACAAGCACCTTCTCTCCGCCCTGCGGATACACCGAGGGTAACACCTTTATTTCGGTGGCACATTCGGTCGCCGCCATATTTTGCATCACGGTAACCGCTTTTTTATTGTTATTCTCAATAGCAATAACTATCTTTTTGATACCCAAGAAGCGATGCAGAACGGTTAACGCATACGCCATATCGTCCGAACGGGTCATCATGGTTACCGTATCGCTGGTGACATACGGCTCACATTCGGCACCGTTGACAATCAAATATTCAAACTGCTTAGGGTCGACGTCCAATTTAACGTGGGTAGGGAAACCCGCACCGCCAAGACCGACGATGCCGCTTTCCTTCAAAGCGTTTATCAGATCTTCCCTGCTGTTGACAACAGGCGGTGCAATACGCTCGTCTACCGCCATCTCGCCGTCCGACTCAATAACAACGGCGGTGGTAACCTTTCCGCTTGTGAGTGTGTAATCCGCAAGCTTGGTTACCTTGCCCGAAACGCTGGCATAGACATTAGAGGAGATTCTGCCGTCTGCTTCACCGATTTTGGTGCCAACCTTTACAAGGTCGCCTACCTTCACCGTAGGAACAGCGGGTCTGCCGATGTGCATTTCCATCGGGATGGTCACCGTCTGCGGCACGTCCATACGCACTACAGGCTTTCTTTTCGTGTGTTTTCTGTGGGGGGTGTGTATGCCTCGAAGATAAGAAGCCATATCCATACACCTTTCTTTATTGTTTTATAGAGAGTGGTTTTTACAAAAAAACTACCGCAAAATACACCCATTCTATCTCTCTAATTTTAAGCCATATACAGGGTAATGTCAAGTGTAAATGTTTCTTCCGAAGGCTTGAAAATGCTGGGAATTTGTTAAAAAAACAACAATCTCAAAAGCGACTTACCGCCGTTCAAAAACGTAATATACTGCGAAGCAGAGGCGATAAAAAACTGTACACACCAAACACCAAAAAGGCCCTCGGCAAAGGGCACCTTCCGTCCGAAGGGTGCCGCTTCACTGAGGGCTCTTTTATAAATTTTACAGTTTTATTTTTTCGCCTTTTTTCATACGGTCGCGATATTCTGCGGTAGCACAGAAAATCACATCCCCCGACGAGTTGATAGCCGTTTCGAGAGAATCCTGTACCACGCCGATGATAAAGCCGACCGCTACCACCTGCATAGCGACATCCTGTCCGACTCCGAGCAGGGAACATGCCATCGGGATAAGCAACAACGAGCCGCCTGCCACCCCCGAAGCGCCGCAAGCACCCAATGTGGCAACAAAGCTGAGCAATATCGCCAATACGATGTTAACGTTGATGCCCTGCGAGAATGCCGCGGACAGGGAAAGTACCGTAATGGTGATGGCGGCACCATCCATATTGATGGTAGCACCAAGGGGAATAGCCACCGAATAATATTCCTTGTTAAGACCCAATTTTTCACACAATTTCATATTAACAGGGATATTCGCAGCGGAGCTTCTGGTGAAAAACGCCGTAACACCCGATTCTTTGAAGCATTTGAGCACCAGCGGGTAGGGGTTCTTCTTCAAGGTGATTGCCACAACAAGCGGGTCAACGATCAACGCCACCGCGAGCATACAACCAACCAAAAGGAGCAACACCTTGCCGTAATCGGTAAAGATTTCCAAGCCGTATTCGCCCACCGAGGAATATACAAGCCCCATAATGCCAAACGGTGCCAACTGAATCACCCACGCAACCGCCTTAGAAACACCCGCGGAGAGGTCAGTAAGTACTGCTTTGGTGGTGTCCCCTGCAGCACGCAAGGCAAGACCCAATACCACTGCCCAGGTAAGAATACCCGTATAATTGCCGTTCATAATAGCAGTTACGGGGTTTGCCACCATATTTGTCAACAATGTATTGAATACCTCGCCGAGACCTGTAGGTGCCGACTGCTCTGCGGCAACACTCAGCGGAATGGTGACCTTAAACAGATAACTGCCTACAACAGCCACCGCTGCCGCCAGGAAGGTGCTAAGCATATACAGAAAAATAACCGTTTTGAATTTTCCGCCGATACCTTTCCCTGCGCTCGCGAGGGAGGAAATAACCAGCACAAACACCAATATCGGCGCAATTGCCTTCAGTGCACCGACAAAAATATTGCCCAGCACCGCAACAAACGCCGCCTGCGGCACAAATAAGCCTAACAGAATACCAATTACCAAACCTACCGCTATACGCAAAATAAGCGGCGTGTCGGTGTAAAAAGAAAATACCTTTTTCATATAAACTCCTTTTTCGTTTTGATGTATACAGTATAACAGACAATACGCAAATTGTAAATCTTTTTTGAATGTTGTTTTTTTGTTGTCACCGCCGACATTATGTGCTATAATACGAATAATAAAAAGCGCCCTGTATGTGTATTCCATAAAAAACGACACGAAGCACACAAGGCAAAGGCAATTATCCCAAAGGAGTTCCCGCATATGTTTTTTTCGTTTATCAAGCGCTTTTGGGTGCAAATTCTCTCAGCGTTTTTGGCGGTGGCAACCGTCGTTGTTGTTATAGTTGCTGTCAGTGGCGCACCCGATGACACGGTGCAAACCGCGCAGACGGCAACGACCGATACGACTACCCTGACATCCGCCGATGTGACTACCTCGGCGACCGAAACAACCGACACAACCACCGTCACCACCGCTACTGCACAAACCACTGCGGTCAAAAAAACCACCGTTCGCCCAACCACCAAAAAAACAACACGGCGCACGGTAGCACCGCCGCCGATTGTGGTAGAGCCCGACAATGTCACCGATGACACCGTAAAAAGGCCGGATGACTCCATATCTAAGCCCGCTACGCCCAACGGCGTAACCATTGAACACGTCAAGCACAGCTTTGGCGGTGCCGGAAATCTTATAGGCATTGACGTGGCACGGCATCAGGGTACCATTGATTGGCAAAAGGTAAAGAATGCAGGCATTTCTTTCGCTATTATCCGTTGCGGTTACCGTACCACCGTCGGTGGTCAAGTATATGCGGACGCTAACTTCAAAGCCAACGTAGAAGGCGCCCTTGCGGCGGGCATTCCCGTGGGCATCTATTTCTTCTCCGCCGCGAAAAACGAGACCGAGGCATTGGAAGAAGCCGCTTTTGTTGTTGAAATGCTCAAGCCGTACAAGGACAACATCACATGGCCCGTCGCATATGATTTTGAGCTTTTTGATCAAGACCGCTTGACAGGCGTGGACTATACCACCGTCAGCAACAACGCCTTGGCGTTTATGGACGTAATTGCGGCAGAAGGGTATACCCCTATGCTGTACAGCAGTCGCAATATGCTACGTGATCAATTTGAAACCGCGCGTCTCTCGGCATACCGTGTGTGGATGGCACAGTACGTCAACACCTTAGACCAAAAGAAATATAACGGCGACCACGTAATGTGGCAGTGTGCCAGCGACGGACGGGTTGACGGTATTGAAGGGGACGTAGATCTCAACATCGCCTACCGCGATCTGGGCAACGTGCCCTCCCCTATATTACCCGCACCCGATCCCGATACCTTCCCCGTTGATTTCACGGGGTTTACATTCAAGGACGTATGCGAAGAAGTGAAAGTAAAGCAGACTGTTGGATTGCGTACAGCCCCGTTTGCCGACCGTCCAAACATATGGACTACCGCGAAAAAAGATGCACTGCTGGTGCGGACAGGCATTGACGAGAAAAACGGTTGGTCGCGGTTAAACGTCAACGGCGTTATCGTATACACGAAAACCAACAACCTCACCTTCGTTCGCACAACCGCGACAACAACCACCACGGTAACGACAACAACAACCACCACAACCACCGAAAGCGAAAATCCCACGACATCCACAACCGGAAGCACCACTGTAAATCGATAAGGAGTAAAACAGACAGGAGTACACGCCATGTATAAAACCGAACCGCATTTACATACCGCCGAAGGCAGCCCGTGCGGCAAAATCCCTGCAGCGGAGCTTGTGCGTCTACACGCAGAAGCGGGATACTCCACCTTGATGATTGCCGACCATTTCGGCGTAGATGTGGTGGAACGCATCGGCGCCGATTCTTGGGAAGAAACGACCCGTCAGTTTTTCGCAGGATACTATGCCGCTCTAAAAGCGGCGCCGCAGTATACTATGTACATCCTACCTTCCCCGGAGTTCGCCTTTCCCGGCAATCCCAACCACTATTTGGCGGTGGGTGCAGGGCCCGACTTTTTCTTGGCGCATCCCGAGCTTGCTGACATCACGTTGCCCGCTCTGCACGCGTTGTTAAACGAAAACGGGTTAATGCTTATACAGGCGCATCCCTTCCGCGGTGCACGGTGTACACCCGATCCGCACAACGTTGACGGATTAGAGGTACTCAATGCTCATCCACGGCATTACAACCCGCTCCATACGCAAGCGGCAATGCTGATGGCGGAGATTTACCATCTGCCGATAACCGCCGGCTCGGATACACACCGCCCCGAAGACGTAGCGCGTACAGGTGTATTCTCCGCTGAACCCATCACGGATATTGCAACCTATATGCGGCTGTTGCGCGAAGGTGCGTTACAGCCTATCCCCGTCGAATAAACGCTTATTTTTGTTGTATACTAATTCTGATTTTGATTAAAGGAACGACCTTATGAGAACTTGTGGAATTTTAATGCCGATATTTTCCCTCTCTTCCCCCTACGGTATTGGCACCTTCGGTAAAGAAGCATTTGCATTTGTGGATTTCCTGCACAAAGCGGGACAAACCTATTGGCAGATCCTGCCCTTAAACCCCACCAATTACGGAGATTCCCCCTACCAATCCTTCTCCGCTTACGCAGGCAACCCCTACTTTATCGACCCGTGCCTGCTGATAGAAGAAGGGCTACTCACCAAAGAAGAAGCGGACAGCTTCGATTTCGGTGACAACGCCGATGAAATTGACTATGAAAAACTGTATGAAAATCGGTTACCATTGTTGAAAATCGCATTTTCGCGCTTCAAGGAAACCGCTGATTTTACCGCGTTTTGTGAAAAAAACAGCGATTGGCTGCAAAATTATGCGCTGTTTATGGCGTTAAAGCACGCGCACGACGATAACAGCTGGGAAAGCTGGTACGCGCCGTTGCGCACAAGAGATCCCGCGGCAATTAAAACCGCAAAAGAGCAGTACGCTGACACGATTCGTTTTTATCTGTTTGTACAATTTAAATTCTATGAACAATGGCAAAATCTAAAAGCATATGCCAATAAAAACGGCATCAAAATTATTGGCGATATTCCGATCTATGTGGCATACGACAGCGCTGACGTATGGTCCAATCCCACCCAATTTTTGTTGGACACCGACCAAAAACCGAAAGCGGTCGCAGGTGTGCCGCCGGATGCGTTTTCCAAGGACGGACAGTTGTGGGGCAACCCCCTGTATGATTGGAAAACCATGGCGGCAGACGGCTACGCTTGGTGGAAACGGCGCGTGGCGCACGCGCTTGAAACGTACGATATGGTCCGTATTGACCATTTCCGCGGTTTTGAATCCTTCTTCGCCATTCCCTACGGGCAAACCACCGCACGCAAGGGCAAGTGGGTAAAGGGCCCCGGTATGAAGCTGTTTGATGCGCTGAAAACAGAACTCGGTGACGACCTGCCGATTATCGCGGAGGATCTCGGGTTTTTGACTCCTGCGGTCAAACGTCTGCTCAAAAAAAGCGGTTTTCCCGGTATGAAGGTGTTGCAATTTGCGTTTGACGCGGAAAACGAAAGCGGCTATCTCCCCCACAATTTCACGGGACATTGCGTGGTATATACAGGCACCCACGACAACGACACCATCCTTGGCTGGACCAAAACAGCAGGCAAATCCGATGTTAAAATGGCACGGCAGTATATGCACGTGGACGACAATGAGGGCTTTAATTGGGCAATGATGCGCACCGCGATGATGTCGGTGGCGGACATCTGCATTCTGATGATGCCGGATATTTTGGGCTTGGGCAGCGAAGGCCGCATTAACACCCCTTCCACCCTGGGCGGTAATTGGCAGTGGCGCATCGGTGACGGTTGTGTCAACGATTGGTTGGCAGGCATCGTTTATGAAAACACCGCCTTATACGGGCGGTTGTCCGAAGCGGCTAAAGCAGAGCAAAAAAGGGACGAAGACTAAAAAACGCACTCCAACACGAGTTGGAGTGCGTTTTTATTATACGTCATCCGGTAAAGTGGTACGCAGTTCCGCCAAATGTGCGTCCTGCCCTGTTTTTATCAAGGTGAATACACCGTTTTCGTAATCCACCTCGGTAACCGAAGCATTACTGACCCACGACAATTGCTGTATCTCGCGTAAGGGTTTCCCCAAAACGTGACATTGTAAAGCGCGTATCGGTGTAGCATGGGTGGTAATCACCACCGTTTTTCCGTCATTCTCCTTGGCAATACGGGTCACTGCATTCAGAATCCGTTCTGCCATCTGTGCTGTCGATTCGCCGTTGGGACAAACAGCGTTACCCAAATCCGTTATCCAGATGCGAAACGCCTCTGCATGGGTGTTTTTCAAGCTTGCAAAGGAAACACCTTCCCAGTCGCCGGCGGAAATCTCTCGCATCTCTTTTTCCGGTATAATCGGCAAACCAAAGGTATCCGCTATCGGTTTGGCAGTCTGGCACGCGCGGCGGAGGTCGCTACTGTAAATCACATCTACCGCGTAGTTTTCTTTTATAAACCTTGCTGTGCATTGCGCTTGTTCAAGACCGCGCTCGGTAAGGTCAATATCATAATATCCTGCAAATACATCTTTGAGATTGGCTTGGCTTTCTCCGTGCCGTACCAATAACAGTTTTGTCATTTCATCACCTTCACCCATCTTTTTTTAGATTGTATCACAAAAGACAATGGGTGTCTAGTCACCTTGTGATTCGGAAATGACTGTCATATCAATATTCCCCGTATCGGTGGTGATTTTACACTTGCCGCCGCCTGTTGTTTCGGGAACAGTCACCCGTCCCGTGTCTGTTTTGACAACAAACACCTTTTCGGTCAGCAAACTGCCTTTTACGTCACCCGTATCGGTTGTCACTGATATTTCAGCGGCATCACAAGCCTTAAAGGTTACATCACCCGTCGTTCTGACAACAGAAAACTCATTTTTGGCAATCACATTGTCCAAGGATATACTGCCTGTGTTTCCGCTTGAAAGCAGATTGGCACAACAGACGTTGGCAAGCGCGGATTTACCTGTGCTGACACTCACCGCAACATCACCCGTACAGGTAATGTCGGTCGCGGTCACCTTGCCTGTAGATACGGCAATGTCAAGTGTGCTTGCCGCCACTTTTTCCATACGAATATCGCCCGTACTGACCCAAACCTTTATGCCGTTTAAAGCAGATGCATAATTGGTAACATCACCCGTACTCCCCTGAATGTTGATGCTCTCAAAAGTAAAATCTTTGGGTATTTCCACACGACCTGTATCGGTTTTCACGTTGAGCGCGCCGTACGTGCCGCCGGGCATATATACGGTGATGGCGGGCGTGCCGAATGTAATACCGATATGCTCATACCATTTTCGTGTATCCGAAAGATGGATAACAAGACAATCATCCTGCACTAAAACCGTATGCTTCTCGTTTTTTTGCTCATAGCACATCACGGTAACGCGTTGGTTATCGGTGGGTACAAATACGATATCCGCGGTATCGGTAATAATCGATATATCGGTATACTTCTCTGCTGTTTCATATGTATTGTTTTCAAATTTTGTCGTTGATAATTCTTTGAAATCCCATTTCAGCACCGACATCACACCTCCAAATACTATGCATCCGACAACCAAGAGTGAAACAGCAACAATAAGCCATACCTTCGTTTGTGTTCTCATCACGCATTCTCCTTCCCGACACATCTGTTTTTAATGTCAAAAATCATCTTTCGGGTTAGCAAGACCGTACCTTTTGTCGCCGCTTTGCACCCGAAAAACAGGAAAATGGCAAGACCTGCGCATACAATGCCTGCGGCAATGAGCGCAAGACCGCTATAAACATTTTGGACAACAGCAATAATTGTACCGCCGATAACAGCGCCTAATGCACTGACCACAAACGACGCAAATGCCGCCCACAAGGAAACGATAACCGCCCACAAGGAAACATACAGGGCAAAAACAGACGCCGCGCCTGCAATCAGTAAGGAAACCCAAACGGGTGACCCCACAGCCAAAAGCACGATTTCCCATGTTTTCAAACGCCGTTTCGGCCGCATTTTTTCTTTAGCAATTTTGGTGAAGGGCGTATCGGCTACAATCTGTGCGACAATATCATCCACCGAACCTACCTTTGCAACAGCATCTTCCTCTGTCAGCCCTTCTTCCATACGGTCTTCAATCATTTCACTGTAAAAATTGAGGCGTTCCTCAACTTCATCCTGAGGCAATCCCGATAATTTATCGTGCAGTGCAAGTAAAAATTGCAGTTTAGTCATTATCCTCATCTCCCCGCGTTACAAACTGATATATAATCAACATTTCTTGCCATTCTTCCTTAAATTCTTCTATACGCTGTCTGCCCGCATCGGTAATGCGGTAATACTTGCGCAATCTGCCGCCGTGCTCCACTGTATAGACGGTCAACATATTGGCGATTTCCAAGCGTTTCAAGATGGTATACAAGGTGGATTCGGACAAATCCATATACGGTTTCATATCTTTGATGATTTTATATCCGTAGGAATCCTGCGTTTTAATCGCCGCCAACACGCAAACGTCTAAAAGTCCTCGTTTCAGCTGAATGTCCATACGATACCTCCTCTAACATAATACATCGTAACACGAAGTATTATGCTTGTCAATAGTCAAAATAAAAAAGACACCAAAAAGTGTCTTTGGTGGCAACGCCTTGTGGAGTATCGCGCAAGCGCGAAACGTCGCAGGGTCCTGCGTATCAGTCAGTCGGAAAATCAAAAAAAGAACACGGGTCAAAGACCCGTGTGGCGAGGACTTGAACGGGAGTTGCGGTATAGTGCCTTCTGTGCGGTAGTGTGTACACGCAACTCCTGCAATATTTGCGCAAGCGCAAATATTTGCAGGGCCCTGCGTATTCAGTCAGTCGGAAAAGCAAAAAAGAACACAGGCTAAAGCCTGTGTTCTTTTTTGCTGGTCGGAGTGGCGGGACTTGAACCCACGGCCTCTTGGTCCCGAACCAAGCGCACTACCAAACTGTGCCACACCCCGTTATCACCAAGACATTTTAACAAAACACTATCCGTTTGTCAAGGGATTTACCGAAAAAACCTAAGAAAAAGGGTATCGGCTAAACCGATACCCTTTTTCTAAAGGCGAGAGTTTGAAAAAGGTAGAACCATCTACCTTTTTTAACACGTTTCGTTTAGTCGTCAGGTTGCGTTTCCATCAGTGCCTGCGTTTCCGGATCGAAGGAGAGCAACGGAGACACGTCTTTGCCGCGCAGATGACGGTCTACATAGTTTTTGGTAATCTTCATTACCAACGGGAACAGCACAACCACACCAATCAAGTTGGGAATCATCATAAGGCCGTTAAAGGTGTCCGAAATATCCCAAGCAAGAGAAGAAGTCAGCACCGCGCCAAAAATAACGGTGATCACGTGAATGATTTTGAAGATAATGGTGGATTTTGCACCGAAGAGGTATTCCCACGCTTTAGAGCCATAATGCGACCAGCCGAGAACGGTGGTAAATGCAAACAGGAACATCGCAACGGCAATAAATTTAGCGCCCAAGCCGCCCCACGGGAGGATGGTGTTAAATGCACCGCCAACCAGCGTAGCGTCGGTATAACCCGCGGCAATTTCGCCGGTCACTGCATTGAACACGCCGCCGTTAAGACCACCGGAAGTGAGTACAACGAGTGCGGTCATGGTGCAAACGACCATGGTATCCGCAAACACTTCAAAGATACCCCACATACCCTGCTGTACGGGCTCTTTAACGTTCGCATTAGAGTGTACCATAACAGAAGAACCAAGACCGGCTTCGTTGGAGAATACGCCGCGTTTGAAACCGTTGGTCATAGCAACGATAACACCGCCGATGCCGCCGCCGACAAACGCCTCGGGTTTAAACGCATTAACAAAGATGGCTTTGAAAGCAGGAATAATTGCCTGATAGTTGACACCAATGATAGCCAAGCTACCCAAAACGAACAGCACCACCATAAAGGGTACGATTTTTTCAGCAACGTTAGCAATGCGCTTTACACCGCCGATGGTGATAATCGCAACCAAAACCATAACGATAGCACCGATAATCAAGCTGTACAGGTTAATACCATCCAGCACCTGTACGGAAGACAGCGCAGGAACGTCAAAAGCCGCCACTACGTTAGCAACAATTTTGTTGACCTGACCCATGCTACCGATACCGAAGGAAGCGAGCAAGGTAAAGCAGCAGAACAACACCGCCAAGACTTTGCCGACCCACTTGCACCCTTTTTTTGCGCCCAGGCCATCTCTTAAGTAGTACATCGCACCGCCGGACCATTCGTTTTCGCTGTTTTTGCGGCGATAGAAGATACCGAGTACGTTTTCGGAAAAGTTGGTTAACATACCGAAGAACGCGGCAACCCACATCCAGAACACCGCACCCGCACCACCAATAGCGATAGCGGCGGCAACACCTGCGATGTTACCGGTACCAACGGTAGCGGCAAGAGCGGTACACAGTGCCTGGAACGGCGAAATGGTACCTTTTTCCTTCACGTGGCTCATAACCTTTTTGGTGAACAGACTGCCAACCGTCTTTTTCCACCAAAGCTTCAAATGGGAAACCTGAAAACACTTTGTAACACAGGTCATCAGGATGCCCGTACCGATCAGTAAGAAGAGACCGAAAGGACCCCATACGACACCGTTTACGGCACCGTTCACGTCGGTAACTTGTTGCATAAAGTTTTCCATGATGTTTTACATCCTCCTCAAAATAAAAAAGTCAGGTCGCGACACAAAGCGACCTGACAAAAATACAAAGATACCCCTACACGTGTAAAAAGGGGGGTGAAAACTTTGTCCTTTTGCCTGAGAGATTAACGGGGTTTCCCCTCGCCTTGCACCTTCGGCACCCGCGAAAAACGAGCTTCTCCAAAGTTCTATCTACTTACAGTCCTCATCCTTTCGGACACCTGAGAGCGTTATTCCTTCGGTGGGCAAATCTGCCGCTTTCCTGCAAGAGACGTTACTTTATACTGTTTTTACCGACGTATAGTAACACATTGCGACACGTTTGTCAAGGGTTTAATACAATAATTTGAAAATTTAAGTACGCGGCAATCAGCAACCACACAATATACGGTATAAATAACCACCCTGCCGCTTTGTTAATGCGGTAAAAACGCACTGCCGTAATGATAACCAGCAACAACAGCAACAGTAACCACACAAAAGCAAAGCGGTACATTTCCAAATTGAAAAAGATAATCGACCACAAAAAGTTAACGGCCAATTGCAGCCCATACACCGTCAAAGCACCGTCTTTGTCAATGCGCGAAGCAGGTGTTACGTACACCAAATAGGACGCAATACCCATAAGTGTATACAGAATGGTCCACACCACGGGAAATACCCACGCAGGCGGTGACAACGGCGGCTTTTGCAACGTATCAAAGGTCATCATAGCATTTCTTGTCAGCAGCGCCGAAACACCACCAACCACAAGCGGTATGAGCACCGCAATAATCAGTTGTTTCCATTTTATCCTCATACAGTTCACCTCACGGCATTGTATGAAACCAAAACGCCTTTTATACAAAAAATTCCCGTAAAGTGGGTACGGTTGGGGATGCGCTGACGTCCATATTAACAATGTAGGGCAGGTATTCCCCTAACAGGGGAAATGTCCGAAGGACAAAGGGGTGCCTGCCTTGGAAAGGCTTACTCCTGCCGTTTTTTCGTTTGCGGAATGGATAAATTGGAGTACGCCTTGCGTACTCCGTCGACGCCCGCTAACGCTTAAGTCGCACCTGAAATATTGGTCGCCCGTTTGGTGCCGTTTGCGGAATGGATAAATCCATTCCCTACACCCTGATATTTTCACACACTTCTTTGTTGGGTGCGGATTTATCCACACCGCATTGTAGCATTTCGGGACGATTTGGTGCTGTTGCGGCGGGCGATTCGTGAATCGCCCCTACGATGTCATTTTTTATATGCTTGTAGGGGACGATGCCTACATCGTCCCGTTCGGTGTCATTTACGGCGGGAGCAAGCCACCCGCCCTACGATAACATTTATTGTGTAGGGAACGGATTTATCCGTTCCGTTTTTGTGCCGTTTGGGTGTCATTGTGGGCGGGCGATTCGTGAATCGCCCCTACCAACAGAAAAACACCCCATCGTTTACACGATGGGGTGTTTTGTAGTTACTGATTCGTCAGTCGAAAATCAATTATTCGTTGATTTTGCTAACAACACCGGAACCGACGGTACGGCCGCCTTCACGGATAGCGAAGCGGAGACCTTCTTCGATAGCGATGGGGGTGATCAGTTCAACGTCCATTTCAACGTTATCGCCGGGCATGCACATTTCAGTACCTTCGGGCAGTTTGATAACGCCGGTAACGTCGGTGGTACGGAAATAGAACTGCGGACGATAGTTGTCGAAGAACGGAGTATGACGGCCGCCTTCGTCCTTGGACAGAACGTAAACCTGACCATGGAATTTGGTGTGCGGGTTGATGGAACCGGGTTTGCAGAGAACCTGGCCGCGTTCGATCTCGGTACGCTGTACGCCACGGAGCAGAACACCTACGTTATCGCCGGCTTCAGCGAAGTCGAGGAGTTTGCGGAACATTTCGATACCGGTAACAACGGTCTTCATGGTTTCTTCTTTCAAACCAACGATTTCGATTTCTTCGGACATGTTCAAACGGCCACGTTCTACACGACCGGTAGCAACAGTACCACGGCCGGTGATGGTGAACACGTCTTCAACAGGCATCAAGAAGGGCTTCGCATCGTCGCGCTCGGGGCTGGGGATATAGCTATCAACAGCGTCCATGAGTTCGAGGATGGGAGCATATTCGGGAGCGTTCACGTCGGTGGAGGTGCACTCGAGAGCAACAAGAGCGGAACCTTTTACGATCGGAATGTCGTCGCCCGGGAAGTCGTACTCGGAGAGAAGGTCACGAATTTCCATTTCTACGAGTTCGAGCAATTCTTCGTCGTCAACCTGGTCAACTTTGTTCATGAACACAACGATGTTCGGAACGCCAACCTGACGGGAAAGAAGGATGTGCTCACGGGTCTGGGGCATCGGGCCGTCAGCCGCGGAGCAAACGAGGATAGCACCGTCCATCTGCGCAGCACCGGTGATCATGTTTTTAACATAGTCAGCGTGGCCGGGGCAGTCAACGTGCGCATAGTGACGAGCGTCGGTCTGATATTCAACGTGAGAAGTGTTGATTGTGATACCACGTGCGCGTTCTTCGGGCGCTTTGTCGATGTTAGCATAATCGGTAAAGTCAGCGTTACCTTTCATAGCCAACACTTTGGTGATAGCAGCAGTCAAGGTGGTTTTACCATGGTCAACGTGACCGATGGTACCGATGTTTACGTGCGGTTTGGATCTTTCAAATTTTTCCTTTGCCATTGGTATTTCCTCCCTTTTGTATCAAAAAAACTTTGACAAATGTCTACGCCCATTTTACCAAGTATCATCGGGAATTGCAAGTGTTTTACACAGAAAACCTACTTTTTTTCCGACAAAATTATCGAAAACGGGCAAAATATCGTCCAAAAAGTAATTAGTCTTCCTTCTTGGAACGTTTTGCGATGATTTCTTCCGCCACACTCTTCGGAACTTCGGAGTAATGGCTGGGCTCCATCACGTATTGGCCACGGCCCTGGGTACCGGAACGAAGGTCGGTAGCATAACCGAACATTTCGGACAGCGGAACGAAGGCGCGTACCTGCACGGCACCGTTGAGGTTCTCAGAACCCTGCATCTGGCCGCGGCGGGAGCTGATATCGCCGATAACGTAACCCATATACTCGTCGGGCGCGATAACGACAACCTTCATAATCGGTTCCATCAAAACCGGATCGGCTTTCCGCATAGCCTCTTTGAACGCCATAGAACCGGCGATCTTAAATGCCATTTCGGAAGAGTCAACTTCGTGGTAAGAACCGTCATACAGGTTAACCTTTACGTCCACAACGTTGTAGCCGGCGAGAACACCGGACAGCATAGCGCCCTGGATACCGGCGTCAACCGCAGGAATGTATTCCTTCGGAATGGAGCCGCCGACGATAGAGTTAATAAATTCATAACCCTTACCGGACTCGTTGGGTTCAAGTTTGATCTTAACGTGACCGTACTGACCTTTACCACCGGACTGACGTGCATATTTGCAGTCAACGTCTGCCAGCTTGCGAACAGTTTCTTTGTACGCAACCTGCGGTGCGCCGACGTTCGCTTCCACTTTAAACTCGCGGAGCAAACGGTCAACGATAATTTCAAGGTGCAACTCGCCCATACCGGCGATGATGGTCTGACCGGTTTCCTCATCGGTGTAGGTGCGGAAGGTCGGATCTTCTTCAGCCAATTTGGCGAGAGCGATACCCATCTTCTCCTGACCGGCTTTGGTCTTCGGTTCGATAGCAACGCGGATAACCGGTTCCGGGAATTTCATGGATTCGAGGATAACCGGATGCTTCTCGTCGCAGAGAGTGTCACCGGTGGTGGTGTTTTTCACGCCAACAACGGCAACGATGTCACCGGCGTAAATCTTATCGATGTCTTTTCTCTCGTTGGAGTGCATCTGCAGAATACGGCCGAGACGTTCGTTAGAATCTTTGCTTGCATTGTACACGGTAGTACCGGCTTCACAGGTACCGGAGTATACACGGCAGAAGCAGAGTTTACCCACAAAGGGGTCGGTAGCAATTTTGAAAGCGAGCGCTGCGAAAGGCTCTTCGTCGGAAGAATGGCGCACTTCCTCTTCCTCGGTATCCGGGTTTACACCCTTGATAGCAGGAACGTCGGTGGGTGCGGGCATATAGTCGACAATAGCGTCAAGCAGCTTCTGCACGCCTTTGTTACGGTAAGAAGTACCGCAGCAAACAGGTACCATGGTGTTTGCCAAGGTGGATTTACGGATGCAATCCTTGATTTCCTCGATGGTCAGTTCTTCGCCTGCGAAGTATTTTTCCATCAGGTCATCGTCCTGCTCGGCAACGTGCTCAATGAGCTCTTCATGGTATTTCTGCGCCAATTCTTTCATATCCTCGGGAATGTCTTCTTCGCGGATATCTTTACCCAGGTTGTCATAGTAGACATACGCCTTCATTTCAACCAAGTCGATGATGCCTTTGAAGGTATCCTCGGAACCAATGGGCAGCTGAATCGGCACAGCATTACATTTCAGACGGTCCTTCATCATGCTGATAACGTTGTAGAAATCAGCACCCATGATGTCCATCTTGTTAACATACGCCATACGCGGAACTTTATATTCGTCCGCCTGACGCCACACAGTCTCAGACTGCGGCTCAACGCCACCCTTAGCACAGAACACGGTAACAGAACCGTCAAGCACGCGCAAGGAGCGCTGTACTTCTACGGTAAAGTCCACGTGACCGGGGGTGTCGATGATATTGATACGATGCTCTTTCCAGAAACAAGTGGTAGCAGCGGAAGTGATAGTAATACCACGTTCCTGTTCCTGCGCCATCCAGTCCATGGTTGCACCGCCGTCATGGGTCTCACCAAGTTTGTAGTTAACACCGGTGTAGAACAAAATACGTTCGGTAGTGGTGGTTTTACCGGCGTCAATGTGAGCCATGATACCGATATTTCTGGTTTTTTCAAGAGAAACTTGTCTAGCCATTTAATTTTCCCTCCTACGCCATTACCATCTGTAGTGAGCAAACGCCTTGTTGGCCTCTGCCATCTTGTGCGTATCTTCACGCTTCTTAGCCGCACCGCCGTTGCCGTTCAGGGCATCGAGGATTTCATTGGCCAAACGCTCTTTCATAGTGCGTTCGGAGCGTGCACGGGAATACACGGTCAGCCAACGCAGACCCAAGGTCTGACGGCGGTCCGGGCGGACTTCCATCGGGACTTGGTACGTAGCGCCGCCAACTCGACGGGCCTTTACCTCCAGCAAAGGCATAATGTTCTCCATAGCTGCTTCGAAAACTTCGAGGGGCTCCTTTTCGGTTTTCTCACGCAGAATGTCGAACGCATCATAGACGATTTTCTGGGCAACACCCTTCTTACCGTCCAGCATAATGTTGTTGATGAGTCTTGTCACCAACTTGGAATTGTAAAGCGGATCGGGCAAAACATCGCGCTTTGCGATAGAACCTCTTCTGGGCACTTTACTTCCCTCCTTCATAATGATGATATCATAGGTACTCGAAAGTGACATACTTCCGTTGGCACCACTAAGGGGCAGTATCGTCAGGCGCGGTTATTACCATACCTATATATAACTGCCGCTACAGTGTAGCCGCTGTGAAAATGTCGATTACTTGCCGGCCTTGGGCCGTTTCGCGCCGTATTTGGAGCGAGCTTGCATTCTCTTGGCAACACCCTGGGTATCCAAGGTACCACGCACAATGTGATAACGTACACCGGGCAGGTCCTTAACACGGCCGCCACGGATAAGCACCACGCTATGCTCCTGCAGGTTGTGGCCTTCACCGGGGATATACGAGGTAACCTCAACACCGTTGGACAAACGTACACGGGCTACCTTACGAAGCGCAGAGTTCGGCTTCTTGGGGGTAGAGGTCTTCACCGCGGTACACACACCACGTTTCTGCGGGGAATGCTGTTCGATAGGCATACGCTTCTTGGAGTTCCAACCACGTAACAACGCCGGGGCTTTCGCCTTTTTCTCGAGCTCCTGTCTTCCCTTACGGACTAACTGGTTAAAAGTGGGCAATCATGACACCTCCTCACACAAAATATCTATTTTCAAGAAAAAACCGCAGTTTTTTCCTAAAAATCAAACCCAAAACAGCGCAAGACAGCCACAATTTCCCCTTTTTTAGGGGAAATTGTGGCAAAATCTCGCACGATAATCATAATAACACGGGTTTATCCCATTTGTCAAGCATCTTCTTCAGGAATTAACTCAACTTCTTCATCCTCCGCCATCATCTGCTCCAAAGCAGCGGCAAAAGGACTGTCGGGATTGACCTTGTGAACTACCTCAACATCGTTGTAAACCTGCAAGCCGGTACCTGCCGGAATCAGTTTACCGATGATGACGTTTTCCTTAAGACCAAGCAGCGGGTCAACCTTACCCTTGATAGCGGCATCGGTCAACACACGGGTGGTCTCCTGGAAGGAGGCGGCAGACAGGAAGCTGTCGGTGGCAAGAGCCGCTTTGGTGATACCCAAGAGGATGGGGGTCACGGTAGCGAGGGTCAAGCCTTCTTCGCCTGCATCAATACGTGCCTGCACAACTTCGTTTTCCGCACGCAGTTCGGAGCGGTCGATTGTAGCGCCTGCGAGCAGGTTGGTGCTGCCTGCGTCATCAACACGCACCTTGCGCATCATTTGACGGACAATAACCTCAACGTGTTTATCGTTGATGTCAACACCCTGCATACGGTAGGTGCGCTGTACTTCCATAATAAGGTAATTCTGTACCGCTTCCTCACCCTGTACAGCGAGGATGTCATGGGGGTTAACAGAACCTTCGGTGATGCGGTCGCCCTTCTTAATGCGGTCGCCTTCGTTCACGCGCAAGCGCGAGCCGTAGGTGATGACATAAGAACGTTCATCCGAGCCGTCTTCTGCGGTAACAATGGCCAGGCGTTTTTTCTTCTCCTCGCCCATACGTACCACACCGTCGATCTCACTGATGATAGCAAGATGCTTCGGTTTTCTGCCTTCGAACAGTTCTTCAACACGGGGAAGACCCTGGGTGATATCTTCCGCGGATGCGATACCACCGGTATGGAAGGTACGCATGGTAAGCTGGGTACCGGGTTCACCGATGGACTGTGCCGCAATGATACCAACCGCTTCACCCACAGATACGGGATCAACGGTAGCCAGGTTAGCACCGTAACAATGCGCGCACACGCCCCTGCGAGCAGAACACGCGAGCACCGAGCGAATGCGGATTTCGGTTACACCGTAGGTCTTGGTAAGCAATTCTGCATCCGCGTCGGTCATCATCTTATGACGGCTGACAACCACTTCGCCGGTCTTGGGATCAACAAAGTCTTCGCAGAGGAAGCGACCGACCAAGCGTTCGGTCAACGGTTCAATCATTTCGTTGCCGTCTTTGATGTCGCGGATAACGATACCGTCGGTGGTGCCGCAATCCTGTTCGCGGATGATAACATCCTGCGAAACGTCAACAAGACGACGGGTAAGGTAACCCGAGTCAGCGGTACGCAGAGCGGTATCCGCCAAGCCTTTACGGGCACCACGGGACGAAATGAAGTATTCCAAAATGTTCAGGCCTTCACGGTAGCTGGCACGAATCGGCACCTCAATGGTACGACCGGAGGTATTGGCGATAAGGCCGCGCATACCTGCGAGCTGACGAATCTGGTTGATAGAACCACGCGCACCGGAATCGGACATCATAAAGATGGGGTTGAACTCATCCATATTGGCATTCAATGCCTTGGTGACCTTGTCGGTGGTGGTGTTCCAGGTTTCGATAACACCGCGGTAACGGTCTTCGTTACTCATAAGACCTTCATTATAGTATCTGGTGATCTCGTCGACGGTGGCTTCTGCTTCCTGAATGAGAGCAGGCTTCTCCGGCGGAATCGCCGCATCGCAAACGGCGACGGTCAAAGCACCGCGGGTAGAATACTTATAACCCTGCGCTTTGATAGCATCCAGCACTTCGGAGGTGCGGGCGGCGCCGTGAACCTTGATACATTTTTCAATGATCTTGGAAAGCTGTTTTTTACCGACCTTAAAGTCAATTTCGTATTGGAATTTGCCTTCTTCGGTGGTGCGGTCCACAAAACCGAGGTCCTGCGGAATGGGGGTGTTGAAGATGATGCGACCAACGGTGGTTTCTACCAGACGAGACTGTTTTACACCGTCAATTTCAAGGGTGCGACGCACTTTGATGAGTGCATGGAGACCCACGATTTTCGCGTCATACGCCATCAGCGCTTCGTTCTCATCGCGGAACACCTTACCTTCGCCGGGCTCGCCGGGTTTCACGATGGTCAGGTAATAGGAACCGAGGATCATATCCTGCGTCGGTACTGCAACGGGTTTACCGTCGGAGGGTTTCAACAGGTTGCCTGCGGCAAGCATCAAGAAACGTGCTTCCGCCTGTGCTTCCGCGGACAGCGGTACGTGCACAGCCATCTGGTCACCGTCGAAGTCGGCGTTAAACGCGGTACAAACCAGCGGATGCAGTTTGATAGCGCGGCCTTCTACCAGCACGGGCTCAAATGCCTGGATACCCAAGCGGTGCAGTGTAGGCGCACGGTTGAGCATAACGGGATGGACCTTGATAACGATTTCCAGCGCATCCCACACTTCGGGGCGCAGACGTTCTACCATCTTACGGGCGGTTTTGATGTTACCGGCGGCACCGGTTTCCACCAAACGCTTCATAACGAAGGGCTTGAACAGTTCGATTGCCATTTCCTTAGGCAAACCGCACTGATACATCTTGAGTTCGGGACCGACAACGATAACCGAACGGCCGGAGTAGTCAACACGCTTACCCAGCAGGTTCTGACGGAAACGACCCTGCTTACCTTTCAGCATATCAGACAAGGATTTAAGCGGTCTGTTGTTCGGACCGGTCACGGGTCTGCCGCGTCTGCCGTTATCGATAAGGGCATCAACCGCTTCCTGCAGCATACGTTTCTCGTTGCGCACGATGATGTCCGGCACACCGAGTTCGAGCAATCTCTTCAAACGGTTGTTACGGTTAATAACACGACGATACAGGTCATTGAGGTCAGAGGTCGCAAAACGACCGCCGTCCAACTGTACCATCGGACGGATGTCCGGCGGGATGACCGGAATCACGTTCATAATCATCCATTCGGGACGGTTGCCGGAAAGGCGGAAGGATTCCACCACTTCCAGACGTTTCAACAGACGCGCACGCTTTTGACCGGTCGCATCCTCGAGTTCTGCCTTCAGTTCAGCAGACAACTCATCCAAATCGATTTCGGCAAGCAGTTTTTGGATGTATTCCGCACCCATACCTGCATCAAAATCGTCTTCGTATTTTTCCCGCATATCGCGGTAGTCCTTATCGGACAAAATCTGTTTTTTCATCAAGGGGGTATCGCCCGGATCCGCTACGATATAAGAAGCAAAGTACAGTACCTGCTCCAAATAGCGGGGGGTGATATCCAAAATCAGACCCATACGGGACGGGATACCCTTGAAATACCAAATATGAGACACGGGAGCGGCAAGTTCAATGTGACCCATACGTTCACGACGCACTTTCGCGCGGGTGACTTCCACACCGCAGCGTTCGCACACCTTGCCTTTATAGCGGATACGTTTGTAGCGGCCGCAATGACATTCCCAGTCTTTGGTAGGCCCGAAAATCTTTTCGCAGAACAGGCCTTCGCGCTCAGGCTTCAAAGTGCGATAATTTATCGTCTCAGGCTTTGTAACCTCACCGTAGGACCAGCTGCGGATTTGTTCGGGAGAAGCCAAACCGATTTTAATGGAATCAAATACTTCAAAATCTGCCATAATTCTCTCTCCTCCCCTTATTCTTCGTCATCGTCGATGAAATCAACGTCTTCGTCGTCTTCATCATCGGTCATACCGAATGCTTCTATAGCGTCCTCCGCGTCCGCAACACCATAGCCCGCCATTTCGGTCTCGTTGTCGTTGGCAACGGTGTAGAATGCTTCGTCATCGGACATAATCATCGGCATATCGTCGTCGTCACTGAAGGTCTGCTTGAGGTCGATTTCCTCTTTATCCTTGTTAAGCACTTTGATATCCAGACCCAGGGACTGCAATTCTTTTACAAGCACCTTGAAGGATTCCGGTACACCAGACTGCGGCACGTTTTCGCCCTTCACGATAGCCTCGTAGGTCTTGACACGACCCACAACGTCGTCGGATTTTACAGTCAGGATTTCCTGCAAGGTATACGCGGCGCCGTAAGCTTCCAGCGCCCACACTTCCATCTCACCGAAGCGCTGACCGCCGAATTGGGCTTTACCACCCAACGGCTGCTGGGTAACCAAGCTGTAAGGACCGGTGGAACGGGCGTGAATCTTATCATCAACAAGATGATGCAACTTAAGGTAATACATATAGCCAACGGTAACAGGATTATCGAACTGTTCACCCGTACGACCGTCGTATAATATCGTCTTACCGTCTTCCCTCTTGCCTGCCTGTTTGAGCAGTTCGCGAATATCCGCTTCGTGTGCGCCGTCAAAGACGGGGGTCATCACCTTGAAGCCGAGAGCGGCCGCGGCATACGCGAGATGCACTTCCAATACCTGACCGATGTTCATACGGGACGGAACACCCAGGGGATTGAGAACGATATCCAACGGGGTACCGTCGGGCAGGAAGGGCATATCTTCGCTGGGAAGAATACGGGAAACGACACCTTTGTTACCGTGACGGCCCGCCATTTTATCGCCGACGCTGATTTTGCGTTTCTGCGCGATGTAGCAGCGGACAACCATGTTAACACCGGGAGACAGTTCATCACAGTTAGCGCGGGTGAACACCTTCACGTCTACGATGATACCGTATTCACCGTGCGGTACACGCAAGGAGGTATCACGCACTTCGCGCGCTTTTTCACCGAAGATAGCACGCAGCAGGCGTTCTTCCGCGGTCAGTTCGGTTTCGCCCTTGGGGGTAACCTTACCAACCAGAATATCACCCGAACGCACCTCTGCACCGATATGAATAATACCGCGTTCATCGAGGTCTTTACGGGCTTCTTCGCTGACATTGGGGATATCGCGGGTGATTTCCTCCGGCCCCAATTTGGTTTCGCGGGACTCTACTTCGTATTCTTCAATATGAATGGAAGTAAATACGTCGTCACGCACCATTTTTTCGTTGATAAGAACAGCGTCCTCGTAGTTATAACCTTCCCAGGTCATAAAGCCGATGAGAGCGTTCTTACCAAGCGCGATTTCACCGCCGTCGGTCGCGGGACCGTCAGCGATAACGCTGTGTTCTTCAATGTGCTGACCAACCGATACGATAGGACGCTGATTGAGACAGGTGCCCTGGTTGGAGCGGGAGAATTTAATCATTTCGTAAGTGTCTTCTTCGCCGTTATCGTCGCGGCGGACAACCACCTTATCAGCAGAAACGTAGGTAACGGTACCTGCGGCTTCACACAGCACACAAACACCCGAGTCTACACCGGCTTTGTATTCCATACCGGTACCGACAATGGGCGCTTCGGTTTTAAGCAACGGCACAGCCTGACGCTGCATGTTAGAGCCCATCAACGCACGGTTGGCGTCGTCGTTCTCGAGGAAGGGAATCATCGCGGTAGCGACAGACACAACCATCTTCGGAGAAACGTCCATATAGTCAACCTTGTCGGGGGTCACTTCAAGGAATTCGTCGCGGCAACGGGCATTGACCTTCGCACGCGCAAAGCAACCGTTTTCATCCAACGGTTCATTCGCCTGTGCAACAATGAAATCGTCTTCGATATCAGCGGACATATATACCACTTCGTCGGTAACGGCGCCGGTGGCTTTGTCTACCTTGCGGAACGGCGCTTCAACAAAGCCGTATTCATTGATGCGCGCAAAGGTAGCAAGGTAAGAAATCAAACCGATGTTGGGACCTTCAGGGGTCTCGATAGGACACATACGACCGTAATGGCTGTAGTGAACGTCACGCACCTCGAAGCCTGCGCGGTCACGGGACAGACCGCCGGGGCCCAAAGCAGACAGACGGCGCTTATGGGTCAACTCCGCCAAGGGGTTATTCTGGTCCATAAACTGAGACAGCGGAGAAGAACCAAAGAATTCCTTGATAGCCGCTACTACGGGACGGATATTGATAAGCGCCTGCGGGGTGATAACGTCGGTGTCCTGCGCTTGCAGGGTCATACGTTCACGTACCACGCGTTCCATACGGGAGAAGCCGATGCGGAATTGATTCTGCAACAGCTCGCCTACCGAACGGATACGGCGGTTGCCCAGATGGTCGATATCATCGGTGGTACCGATATCGTGACCAAGGCAATGCAGATAGTTGATGGATGCGAGAATATCATCCACGGTGATGTGGTTGGGCACCAATTCGGCAGCACGGGTACGAATGGCTTCTTTGAGCGCTTCTTCGTCGGTGCAGGCGTCCAGGATTTCGCGCAACACGCGGTAGCATACGCGTTCGCGGATGCCGTACTCTACTACGTCAAAATCCACGTATTTCTTAATATCCACCATACCGTTGGTGATGATTTTGACTTCGCGTTCCTCGCCGTGCTCATCAACAGAGATGAAGACCTGGGACACGCCTGCATCTTCCATTTCGAGGGCACGGGCGCGGTCGATGATTTCGCCCGCTTCCGCCAACAGTTCGCCTGTTGCGGGGTCCGCTACGGGACGGCTCAGCTTATGACCCGCCAAGCGGTTGGAAAGACCTAATTTCTTATTGTATTTATAGCGGCCTACACGAGAAAGGTCATAACGGCGGGGGTCAAAGAACAGACCTTCCAAATGCTGCTGAGAGTTTTCAACAGTCGCCGGCTCACCGGGACGCAACTTGCGGTAGATTTCCAGCAACGCTTCTTCGGTGTTTTTGGTGGGGTCTTTCAGAATGGTGGCGTGCAAACGCTCATCATCGCCGAAAAACTCAATCAACTGCGCGTCGGTGGAGAGACCCATTGCACGGGCAAGGCAGGTGACCGGCAGTTTACGGTTTTTATCGATGCGTACGTAGAACACATCGGAAGAGTCGGTTTCATATTCGAGCCACGCACCGCGGTTCGGAATCACGGTGGAGGTGAACAGCTTTTTACCGGTGGTATCATAGCTCATACCATAATATACACCGGGAGAACGAACGAGCTGGGATACGATAGCACGTTCCGCACCGTTGATAACAAAGGTACCGCTGCGTGTCATAAGCGGGAATTCGCCCATAAACACTTCAGATTCCTTTACCTCACCCGTTTCTTTGTTCAGCAACCGCACGGTAACATACAAAGGTGCCGCATAGGTCACGTCACGCTCTTTGCACTCTGCTACGGTGTACTTCGGATTTTCGTCAATTCTGTAGTCAATGAATTCCAACACGAGGTTATCGGTATAGTCCGCAATCGCAGACATATCCCTGAACACCTCTTTGAGTCCTTCCTCTAAGAACCACTTGTACGAGTTTTTCTGCACTTCAATGAGGTTGGGCATATCCAACACTTCATTGATTTTGGCAAAACTCATACGGGTCGTGTTTCCCAATTGGACCGGTTTAATATTCACCATCGGCTCGACCACTCCTTTGTGTTTCGTCCGCAGCATGTCCCCTGCCGCGGAATAATTTACTGTATTTTGTGCTCTCCTCACGGTTTTTGAAAAGGTTGGAAAATACAAGATTTTTGTATTTTCTCTTGCTTTTTTTCGTATGCCGTGCTATACTGTATTTGTAGCAAAAGGCATATAAACCCATGATTATGCATTATGATATTATATAGGTTATTTTTTGGTTTGTCAATCGTTTTTCGGCGATTGGCTTATTTTTTTTGCAAAAAATAAAAAAAACGTGGTTTTCCAACCGAAAACCACGTTTTTTCTTTTTCAAAATACAAAAACCCTGCCATTTACCGCTGGAAAGAAACACACGGCGGCGTTGTTTAATTTGTCAATATCCCAGCAACCACATACGGCAAATACCCGCGAACTCTCTCACCCAATAGCAGAGCAACAAATACCACGGTGTGGCACAGGTGGTGGTGCCGACGGGAGTGAGATGGGCTTTTTTCGCATACACACCGCAACGGTATTGGTGAAACTCCTGCGTTGCGATAACCACCGCCTTAGGCAGATTGTTTTGCTCTATGACATCGTAGGTGAACTGCATGTTTTCAAACGTGCTGGTAGACTTGTCTTCCATATAAATACGGTTGGCATCTATCCCCTGCTCCACGAGATAGTCCCACATTGCGGCCGCTTCGCTGCGCGGTTCGTCCGGGCCCTGTCCCCCACTGACTACGCACGGGACGTCGGGATGCGCTTGCATATACGCGGCGGCGGCTTGTAGCCGATGGGACAGCATCAAAGACGGACGTTCACCTCGCAACAGCGCACCGGGCACCACCACCGTTACCTTTTCGGTGTCAGGTGTCTTATTGGCCGAAACCACCATCAACACCGACACACCGACAAACAGCAGTATCAGCACTGCAAGTATGCCACCAAGGACATAGGCGGTAATATGTACCGCTTTGCCGCTTTGCACAAACCAATATACAAGCTGTTCGGTTTTGGCGCTAAACACTACCGAAAGTATACCGAGAATACCTATGCCCGCCGACACCCACACACCAACGTTACGGATGCCGCTTGTTAAAAACGGTAGAATGCCCCATATAAATAGTATAGAAGAAAGAATGCTAACGGGAATTTGCCATTTCATATCTTTGGTCCTTTCAAAAAACGCCCTGCGGTTGCAGGGCGTTTTTGCTGTATTTTACTTAGCCGATGTGACGTACGCGGATAACGCCGTCCACAGCAGAAATATGTGCAAGTGCTTCAGCGGAAGGTGCCGCATCTACATCCAGAATGGTATACGCATAATCCTTACGGGATTGGTTTACCATCGCGGAAATGTTGATGCCTTCCTCCGCAACCGCACCGCTGATTTGGGTCAGCATATTGGGGATGTTTTTATGCAGTACGCACAGACGGTTGGCGGTTGTGCGGGGTGCCTGCACGTCGGGGTAGTTGACCGAATGGGTGATATTACCGTTTTCCAGGTAATCCTTCAACTCGTCAGCCGCCATGACCGCACAGTTGTCTTCGCTTTCGGGGGTGGATGCGCCAAGGTGCGGAATCGCTACAACGTTTTCCACGCCGAGCATTTCCTCGGTCGGGAAGTCCACTACGTAGCGAGCCACTTTACCGCTTGCCAAAGCCGCAAGCATATCCGCGCTGTTCACAAGCGCATCGCGGGAGAAATTAAGAACACGCACGCCGTCCTTCATCTTGGCGAAAGCGTCAGCGTTAATCATACCTTTGGTATCCGCCATCAACGGTACGTGTACGGTGATGTAATCACATTCCGCGTAAATGGTATCGAGATCTGCGGCGTGATGAATGGAACGGGAAAGATTCCAAGCGGCATTTACCGAGAGATACGGGTCATAGCCGTACACTTCCATACCGAGTGCTTCAGCCGCGTTAGCTACCAGAACACCGATAGCGCCAAGACCGATAACGCCGAGCTTTTTGCCCAGCACTTCGGGACCTGCAAACTGTCCCTTGCCTTTTTCTACCAATTTACCCACAGCGTCGCCTTCGCCTTTGAGGGTAGCCGCCCATTCGATAGCGGGCACCACCTTGCGGGACGCGAGGAACAAGCCTGCGATAACCAATTCTTTTACCGCATTCGCGTTAGCGCCGGGGGTGTTAAACACCACAATACCCTTTTCCGCACAAGCGTCCACGGGGATGTTGTTAACACCGGCGCCCGCACGGGCAATCGCCTGCAGGGTTTCGGGCATCTCCATATCGTGCATAGCCGCGGAGCGCACCATAACACCCGCAGCGCCTTCCAGGGTATCGGTAATGGTATAGTTATCGCCAAGGCGGTCGGTACCGCAAGCAGCGATTTTATTGAGAGTGCAAATTTTCATAGTAATTCACCTTAACCGTTATTTTTTTCAAATTCAGCCATAAACGCAACCAATTTTTCCACACCTTCTACCGGCATAGCATTGTAGATGGAAGCGCGCATACCGCCCACAGAACGGTGACCCTTGAGGTTTACAAAGCCTGCCGCGGTGGCTTCTTTCACAAATTTCGCGTCCAATTCTTCGTCACCCGTCACAAACGGCACGTTCATAAGCGAACGGTCCTCGGGAACAACGGTGCCCTTGAACATCTTGGAGTTGTCGAGGAAGTTATAGAGAATAGCGGCTTTCTTTTCGTTGATCTCTTTCATCTTTTCAAGACCGCCAACCTCATTTTTGATCCATTCGAGAACCAATTTCGCTACGTAGATGGTGTAGCAGGGCGGGGTGTTGAACATGGAGTCGTTGTCCGCATGGGTCTGATAGTTGAACATAGTGGGGGTGATATCCATCGCGTTGCCAATAAGGTCTTCGCGGATAATCACTACAGTGAGACCTGCAGGCGCGATATTCTTCTGCGCACCGGCGTACAGCATACCGAACTTGGAAACGTCAATCGGCTCGGACAGGATGCAGGAGGAAATATCCGCAACCAGCGGCACGTTGCCCGTTTCGGGAAGTTCATGATATACGGTACCGTAAATGGTGTTGTTCATGCAAATGTGGAAATAGTCCGCATCGGGAGTGAAGGTCGCGGGGTCCAGCTTCGGAATGTAAGAGAAGGTCTTATCCTTAGAGCTGGCGACCACGTTGGCTTCACCGTAACGCGCTGCTTCCTTCTGCGCTTTGGTCGCCCACTGACCGGTCAGCACAAAATCGGCTTTGCCGCTTTTTGTCATCAGGTTCATCGGCACCATCGCAAACTGAGAAGAAGCACCGCCCTGCAAAAACAGGACTTTATAGTTATCCGGAATGTTCATCACTTCGCGGAGAAGCGCTTCGCATTCTTTGATGATAGCATCGTATGTTTTAGAGCGGTGAGACATTTCCATAACGGACTGTCCGGAGCCCTGATAGTCTAACATCTCGTCAGCCGCGGTGCGCAAAACGCTCTCGGGCAACATAGAAGGACCGGCGGAAAAATTGTATACTCTTGCCATTTATAACCATTCCTTTCACATGCAGAATATGCCTGCACATTTATGATTGTTCCTATTTTACTCTTATTAAAAAGCGTTGTCAATGACATTTTTACACTTTATTATAAAAAAGTTAAAAAAATAACAATGTTCTCGAAGGGTGATATGCGCCCTTCTTTGTTTATATTACCTTTATTCTAAAGTGTGCGTTTTCACACAAAGCAAAAAGCCCCAAGTTTCCTTGAGGCTTTGTCGGCAAATATTAGGCTGGGATTCCGCTTACACCTAATTACGGTCTCGGAAGCAAAGAGGACAATTCGACGTCTATACCGCCCCAATCCTCGGTGGCGACTTCCTCAGTAAACACGTACTGCAGGGAACGATATTCAGGTGCTACATACTCTTTCTTCATTTCTCTTTCCCTCTTTCAAATTTCAGCATAGCAAAACTACGCGATATATTTCATCACAATACACACTATACCATAGTGTTTTCAAAATTGCAAGTAGTTTTAAAAAGTTTATTCACCTTTTTTCTTTTTTTGGCGAATATCTCTAAAAAAGTCCTTGAGTTGTTTTGCACATTGCTCGTGACAGATGCCGTTGACATACTGCGGCTTATGATTATACGGCAATACAAACAGGTTGGTCAGTGACCCGCAAGACCCCGCCTTCGGGTCATCCGTGCCGACATATACCGTATCAATACGTGCGTTGATAATTGCCCCCGCGCACATTGGGCAGGGTTCCAACGTCACGTACAAATCACAGCCTGAAAGCCGCCAACCGCCCAATGTCTCACAAGCGGTGTGTATCGCTTCCAATTCCGCATGTGCCAACGCGTTTTTGGCAATTTCACGGCGGTTTCGGCCCGTGCCGACCACCACACCGTCTTTTACTACAACCGCTCCCACGGGCACCTCGCCTTCATCGGCGGCTTGTGCCGCCAAAGACAGTGCCAACCGCATAAATTCTTCCTGCATCACGTATTCCTTCACATCAAGTTAGTGTAAAATATTCTCAAAACAAGCAATATAGTAGAAATAACCATCAGCGGCGCGCCCCAGATTGCAGAAACGACACCGTAAGGCGCGCGACGGGCAGGTGCCTTCGCAAACAGGGCGTTTTTCTTTACGGCAGAGAAAATCAGTGCCGCCACCCCGCAAAGACCGGTCACACCGATAATAACGGTATATGCGAGTCCCTGTACCGTTTGGTCCATACCCAAGGTAAAATACTCCGCCGTCACCGAAAGCGCATTGTTTATAAAATGTACGGCTATTGCAGTACGGATGCTACCCGTTTTTACTGTGATAAAGCCCAACACCAAGCCTACCAAAAACGCAAAAACGCTTTGTGCAATACCACCGTGTATCACGCCGAACAACAAAGCGGAAACAAACACCGCCGTACCTTGTCCGTATTTTTGCAAAGCGCCCAAGATGCATTTGCGGAACGCCAATTCTTCCAGCAACGCAGGCAGCAGGGCCAGCACCACAAGATTTAATATAAAGCTTTGTGTTGTGCCCTCCAAAAAGGTGGGATTTTCAGGCGGCGCAATGCCGAAACTGTCCAATATCGCCGTCACATACGAAGCGACAAGATTTGCCGCGGCACATCCGCCCAAGCCTACCAAAAAAGCGGCGGTACCCGCGGGGGATTGCCATTGCGCGGCAGGCATCTCTATTCGCGGTAACGGGCGGCGAAACAGCAAGCACACCAAAAACGGCGGCAACCCCATAAACACCGTATAGGTGCACATATACAGCACCATATACCCCGTTTTACCAAGACCGAGATCCTCCTGCGCCAGCTGCGTCGCGGAAAGCTTTCCCGTTACCGTCAATAGCAGTGCAACCGCCGTAAAACCCAATGACAGCAGTGCGGTAATCAGCAAAACGATACCGCCGACAAAGTTGCCGTCCTCACGCATATCCGCTCGCTGCTGTTCATACTCTGCGGGCATATACATTACATAACCTCCGGTGCCTCTATCTTGAGGAGAGTCAACGCGTTGTGCAGGGTGATGCGCGTAGCATCGCACAGCGCAAGACGCGCCAAGGTAAGACCGGCGTCATCCCCCATCACGCGGCATGCGTTATAAAACTTATGGAACAGGGTTGCAAGCTCTTGCGCGTAACGGGTGATACGGGCGGGCTCATATTCTTTCGCCGCCTCAACAATCTCGTTGCTGTAGCCCGAAATGTGGCGGATAAGTTCACGTTCCTCGGGCGTAGACAGCGCCTCAAGAGATGCCGCCGCCAGATCGTAAGTGACCCCCTCCTCCTGCATTTTACGGAAGATGGAGCAGATGCGCGCGTGCGCATACTGCACGTAGTATACGGGGTTAGAGGAAGACTGTTCAATAGCAAGGTCCAAATCGAAATCCATACGGGTACCCGCTTCACGCAGAATGAAGAAGAAACGCGCGGCATCCGCAGGCACTTCATCCAACAGGTCGGCAAGCTGGATAGCTTTGCCCGAACGCTTGGACATACGCACCACTTCGCCGTCACGCATCAAGCGCACAAGCTGGATAAGCACCACCTGCAGTTTGTCGCCGTCCAGGCCGATAGCGTCCATAGCACCCTTCATACGTGCCACGTGGCCGTGATGGTCTGCGCCCCACACATCAATGCAGGTATCAAAACCGCGCAGGAATTTATTGCGATGATACGCAATATCCGCCGCAAAATAGGTGGGATTGCCGTTTGCACGGATAAGCACGTCGTCTTTGAGCTCCAATTTTTCGATTTCCGCATCGGTTTTACCTGCGGCGCGGAGTTTTTCGGTCAGAATTTCTGCGTTTTTATACCACAAAGCGCCTTCTTTTTCGTAGGTGAGGCCGTTTTTGGTCAAAATGTCGATAACCTCTTTCACTTCACCGCTGTTATGCAGGCGGGACTCCATAAACCACTCATCGTACTGTATGCGATACAGATCCATATCGTGATGCATTTTTTCGATGTTGCGGGGTAAGGCATATTCCACCAAAGCCGCACGGCGCGCCGCACTGTCCGTATCCACAAACGCATCCCCGTGTACGGCGGCAAAGCCCGCGGCGTGTTCTTTAATGTCATCGCCATGGTACGCATCTTCAGGGAGCACAACCGCTTCCTCGCCTTTGAAAAGCTGCAGATAGCGCACCTCCAGAGAGGTGGCAAATTTTTCGATTTGGTTGCCTGCGTCATTGACGTAAAATTCACGCCATACGTCGTAGCCGGCGGCATCCAACACAGCAGCAAGTGAGTCGCCGAGCGCACCGCCGCGTGCGTTACCCATATGCATAGGACCTGTGGGGTTGGCGGAAACAAATTCCACCATCACCTTCTTACCCGCGCCGAAATCCGAACGGCCGTAGGCATCCTTCAACTCGCATACGTCACGCACAATAGCAGCGTAATAAGCAGGTGCCAAGAAAAAATTGATAAAACCGGGGCCTGCAACCTCTGCTTTTTCAAAAAACGTGCCGTCAAGGTCGAGATGCGCCAAAATAGCGTCCGCAATCTGACGCGGTGCTTTGCGGAACGCACGCGCGGACACCATTGCCACGTTAACGGCAAGGTCACCGTGTGCACGGTCACCGGGAATTTCCACCGCGAAATCGGGCAAAGGCGCTTCCGGCAATGCACCCGCAGCCGTTGCCGCCGCAACCGCAGCCGCAATACGTTCTCTCAAAGTGTTTTCGGTTATGTTTACGATTTTAGACATATCTTTTTTCCTCTCTTATGCTATTTCTGCGCGAACGGTCAATTGTTGTCGGGACATCATATTGCCGCCTATATCCAACGTGTACGTAACCTGCACGGTGCCGCCCGATTGTGTCAGCCGCGTTTCCACCGACTCGGTGTACACGCCGAGCATCACGTTGCCTATCGGGGTGGCATAACTGCAAAGATGGCGCCTTTTGCATTCCAGCACCAACAATCCCGCGTGAGCGCCCGTACGTTCCATTGTAACCATCTGCGGCTGTATCCGCAAGGTGGTCACGGTATTGTCAAGACCCGTCGCAGCACTTTCCGCATACTGCAAAACAAAGCAACCTGCATCCTCGGTCAGCGTCCCCACCGTTGTCATTTCGGTCTTGTCGGTCTGCCCGTCCATATGCTGCACACCGGTAACCGTAATTTTTACATCCACGCGCCCGTCTCCTTTTGCACATATATAAGTGAATATAGCATACATTCCTTTAAAGTGCAATATCTAAAACACAAAAACCTTGGATTGTAAAAAGTGAAAAAGTAAAAAGCGTCAAGGTTTCAAAGAACCTTGACGCTTTTTTGCCGTTGCCTCTTATTTCTGACGGAAAGACATACAGTCGGTGCACTGATTCATAGACGGATTCGCTTCATGGGTGCCTACGGTGATGCGGTCCAGAGCACAGTATTCACCACAGGTGCTATGATTCGCACATTGGGTTACGTGACATTCAATACACTTATTTTCTTTGGAACATTCCACGGCGACGGCCTCCTTTCTCGAATCTGGAGAGAGGGTTTTTGCCCTCCGCACATAGTATGGTCACGATATGTCGGTTAATGCACCGAAGGTGTATCCCATTTCTTTCCATTTTGTTAAAAGTTCATCCAAAATTTCACAGTTTGTACGGGAGGTGCTGTGCAGCAGCACCACCGCACCGCTGTGGGTACGGGGCAACAGCTTTGCGAACGCCTCATCCTTGGTCGGTTGGTCGTCCACATACCAATCCACGTATGCCAGGCTCCAGAATACCGTTTTGTATCCCGCCGCCGACGCTTGTTTTAAGTTTTCTTCGCTGTATTTTCCTTGCGGCGGACGATATAGCTTGGGCATATCCGCGCCCGTAATTTCCTTGAATTTGTTTTCAAGAGATGAAAGTTCCTGCATAAAATCCGCATTCGTCGCAATTTTGGACATATCGGGGTGATGGTAGGTATGGTTGCCCACCAGATGCCCTTCCGCCACCATCCGTTTCACAAGGTCAGGCTGTGTCTCCAAAAAATTGCCTACAAGAAAAAACGTTGCGGGGATGCTGTGTTTTTTGAGTATATCCAAAATACCCGCCGTATAGCCGTTATCATACCCCGCGTCAAAGGTGAGATATAACACCTTTTTTGCGGTATCCCCCGTATAAAAAGCGTTATACTGCTTCAAAAAATCCGCCGATGCGTTACCTACGGGTGTTTCCCCGTTTTTCCCGAAATGTAATCCCCAATTGGTGTTAGCGGCATTGGTTGCCACCGAAACCGCCGTTTGCATACGGTGCACCGACAGCATACCCAGACCAATGGCCGCCACGCACAGTAATACCGTCAAAAAATGACGGCGGCGAAAAATCACGTACATAGTTGCGCCTCCTTTTTTAGCAGTATATGCGCATTTTTAGATTGACATTCCGTGAAGATGGTGATATACTGTCTTTGGTCAAAATTTTATACAAAAAACAAGGGGCGCTGACTGTCACCGTCGGCTGAGAGCGGATACGGATATCCGAAACCCTGTACCTGATCCGGATAATGCCGGCGGAGGAATTGTTTTAACGCATTTTGCGTATGGTGCCTTTCGCTATATCCGGCGAAAGGTTGTTTTTTTGTCAAAGGAGTGTAGACAATGAAAAACAAAACCATTCGCCTGACCGAAACCGCAGTGATGCTCAGCCTTGCGACCATTTTGAGCATCCTGCCGCTGCTCGAACTGCCGTACGGCGGCAGTGTTACCGTTTGTAGTGCCTTGCCCATCCTCATCATCGGCTACCGACACGGCTGTAAATGGGGTGTTTTTGCGGGTGCCGTATACGGCATTCTGCAAATGCTGCTCGGCATGAAAAACGTGATGTATTTCACCACACCGCTATCCATTGCGGCGGTCATCGTGCTCGACTACATTTTGGCGTTTGCTGTGCTGGGTCTTGGCGGCGTGTTCCGCAAAACGTTCAAAGCACAAGTGCCCGCCTTGGTGTGCGGCGGTATTTTAGCGCTGTTTTTGCGGTATATTTTACATACTGTGGCGGGCGCTACCGTTTGGGCAGGGCTGTCTATTCCTACCGAGGCGGCGCTCGCCTATTCCCTCGCGTATAATGCAACCTATATGCTTCCCGAAACGTTGGTGACCGCTCTGGGTGCGATATTGGTAGGCAGAGTGTTGAATTTCCGCAATGACACTGTGGGCAGAACTACCGCCAAGGACGGTAACTTTGATTGGTGTCTTTTCGGTGCTGTTGCCTCGTTGACTGCCGCCCTGGTGTTCGACATCCGTACCGTATTTGCACAGCTGCAAAACCCCGAAACAGGGGAATTTATGATAGGTGGCCTTGCTAACGTCTCATGGGAGACGGTGGGCATCGTTTTGCTGGTCGGTGCTGCTCTCGCAGGTATATTTTTACTGATTCGAAGAAAAAAATAAAAAACACTTGCAAAAGCAGTAACGGTCGTGTATGATGTGTGTGTATACAAAAAAGGAGGGCGCAAAATGAAAGCTATTTACGAAACACCGCAGTTTTCGATGACCGAATGTCGCATAGAAGATGCTTTCTTGGTTTCCGCTGTAAAACCCGAATACGATGACCTTGAAAATTGGAGCCCCGTCATGCCGCCGAAAAAATAATTAAAGAAATGAAGCCGTGTAACGCAACGCGTTACACGGCTTTTTCTATGCACCCCTCCTTTCGTGGTCGCATACAATAAAACAGGATGTACGATATTACAGAAAGGAGCGGTTTTATGGAAGTGTTACGCATTGAAAATATCGAGCAGACATACCAGGCGAAAAACGGGGAAGTTGCCGCTCTCAAAGACATCAGTTTCTCTATGAAACGCGGTGATTTTTTTAGTTTGGTCGGCCCGAGCGGCTGCGGCAAATCCACCCTTTTATC
>JAZSED010000072.1:0-47645 GCA_045531495.1 Acutalibacteraceae bacterium | reverse complement strand
GTTTGTATTTGGATATTGTAAACGGTGATTGGTGGGACGAAATGCTGACCTTTATCGGTGTTTCGCGTGACCAATTACCCGAACTGCTTGACAGCGCCGTAGCGGTAGGTACATATAAAGGCGTAACGGTAGTTACGGGTGCTATGGACCAGATTGCCGGCGCTATCGGCGCAGGCGTGACGGGCGGTGCGACCATCAGCGAAATGACGGGTACGACCATGGCGCTGTTTGTGCCGCACGACGGTATGCCTGCTTACAACCCCGACAGCATCATTCCTTGCCACGTCAATTACGACGGCAAGTATTGTCTTTTGTCGTGGACGCCCACTGCGGGTATTGCGCTCAAATGGTTCAAAAACAACTTCTGTGAACAGTTCAGTTTCCGTGAACTTGATGAAATGGCGGCTTCGGTACCGCCCGGCTGTGACGGTCTTACCTTCCTGCCGTATCTGTGCGGCTCTACGATGCCGAAATATGACCCCACCGCAAAAGGTGCGTTTATTGGTCTTACCATGGAACACACCCGTGCCCATGCGGTGCGCAGTGTATTGGAATCGGTGGCGTGTATGCTGAAAGCCAATCTCGATTATATCGGTGCGGATTGCGCGGAGATTCGTTCGATGGGCGGCGGCGCTACCAGCCCACTGTGGTGTCAGATGAAAGCGGATATGACGGGTAAGCGTCTTGTGACCCTCAAAAACAAAGAAACCGCGTGCCTGGGCACTGCTATTCTGGCGGGTGTCGGCGCGGGCATCTTTACCGACGTACAAGCAGCTTGTGATGCCATTATTGATACTGACAAGGTGTATGAACCCAAAGGCGACGATTACACCGTAAGCTATAAACAATTTTGTGAAGCGGAGGCAAAAATACTATGAGTAAAGCAGTAAAAGCAGCATTTATCGGCTTCGGCGAGGTCAACACCCCTATTGATATCATCGTGAATAAGTGCCAAGAAGCGGAAAAACGTCTGTTGGATGCGGGTGTAGAACTCACTTCCGTATATCCCATAACCGATGACTATGAGGAGAAGGATATTGCCAAAGCGCTGGATGCTTTGAAGGGCAAGGATTTCGATTCTCTGGTTATCTGCATTGCAGGTTGGATTCCGACCCACGCGGTTGTGAAGGTTTGCGAGCAGTATCGCCACCTGCCGATGGTTCTGTGGGGCCTTTGCGGTTGGATGGAAGACGGCAGAATCGTCACCACCGCTGACCAGGCGGGTACTACCGCTCTGCGTAAAACCTTTGCAGACCTCGGTTATACCTTCAAATATGTATATGAAATCATCGGTGCTAAGCCCCGTACCGACCGTGTGGTGAGCTTTTTGACCGCGGCTTCTGCGGCGAAAGAACTTCGCTCTGCACGCGTTGGTATGGCGGGTTACCGCGATATGAACCTGTACGGCACCTTGTATGACGGCGGTTCTCTCAAAAAGGTTGTAGGTCCAGAAATTGAGACCTTCGAAATGCTGGAAATGAAACAGCGTTACGACGCGATTACCCAAGAGGAAAAACAGGCGGTTATCGACAATGTGATGAGCAAATGGCATTTCCTTAAACCTGCCAAGCAGGAAGGTATGGAAATGGCGGCGGGTTACTACCTTGCTGTGAAACAGCTTATCGATGAACGCGGCTACGGCGCTATCTCGCTCAAAGACGTTGACGGTATGAAGAAATTGCTCGGCTTCCCGCCCGCACCTATCTTTATGCTGCTCGCCGACTGCGAAGGCGTTTCCACCATTCCGGAAAACGACGCATTGGGCAATGTGACCCAGCTGATGGTCAAAGCGTTGACCGGTCAGTGCGGCGTGTATCTCGAATTCTATGAATTCTTTGAAGACAGCGTTATTGCCGGTGTGCCGGACTATGTGCCCGCAGAAGTCACCGACGGTGAGACCACTGTTATGCCTGCGGCATTCGGCGAACTGTCCGAAGGTATCTTAAACGTTTCCAAGGTGAAGACGGGCGAGGTCACTATGAGCCGTCTTTGCTACATTGATGGTAAATACTATATGCATCTCTTGACCGGTGAAGGCAAAACGCCTCCCAAGTGGGAAGAAGCCGGCTGGACCCAGCCCGCACCGCAGTTGCCCGGCTTGCAGATTTTCCTTCCCGACGTAGAGAAATTCGCACAGAATGTGATGTGCCAGCATTATATCATCACCTACGGTGATAATACCGCTGTCATCAGAGACCTCTGCGCTATCCTCGGCATTGAAATTATTGAATAATTACAAATAAAAAGGAGAGAAAACGTTATGCAGTACATTCTTGACACCGCGGATTTGAAAGAAATCCGCCACGCGAATGAATTTTACCCCATTGAAGGTGTTACCACCAACCCTTCCATCATTGCACGTGAAAAGACCGATTTCAAAGCACTCGTAAGTGAGATTCGCGATATCATCGGTCCTGACAAGCAGATTCACGTACAGACCACCGGCGAAACTGCAGAAGACATTGTTGCAGAAGCAAAAATGCTCAAAAAACTGCTCGGCAAAAACTTCTTTATCAAGGTGCCGATCGGCGAAGCGGGCTTGAAAGCTACCATGATGCTCAAGGATTTGGGTATCCCCGTAACCATGACCGCTATCCACACCCCGCAGCAGGCTCTCCTTGCTGCAAAAGCGGGCGCTTCCTACGTTGCACCGTATGTTAACCGTCTGGATAACATCGGCAGCGACGGCATCAAAGTTGTAGAAGAAATCGTTGCTTCTCTTGACCATTTCGGCATTGACTGTAAAGTGCTTGCCGCCAGCTTCAAAAATACCCAGCAGGTGCAGGACGCGGCGTACGTTGGTTGCCATAGCGTGACTGTAGCGCCCGACGTACTGTATCAGCTTATCAAGCATCCCTTGACCGATATCGCTATCGACGCGTTCAACAAGGATTGGGAAGGCGTTTACGGAGATAAAAAGATTCCCGCATTGCTGTAAGAGGTGATTACTATGAATAATCAGCTGAAAATCGGTTGGTCGGAGGTCAGTATTACGCCGGATCGCCCTGTGTCTTTGGCAGGTCAGTTTTTTGAACGTATTTCCGAATACGTGGAAAGCCCCATCACTGCAACCGCGATGGCTATTGAAAACGGCGAACATGCGGTGGTGATCTGCTCTTGCGATATCGTGGTCATCAGTGAAAATCTGTTAACGGCGGTACGCGAAAAGGTGGGGGAAGCGTGCGACTTAGACCCTCGGAATGTCATTATTGCCGCGACCCATTCGCACACATCTCATGTATATGACCGTACGGGATGCAAACCCAACGGCTATAATGTACAAACAACACCGATTCTTCTGCGCTACCTGCCGGAGGGTGCGATGTATGAACCGCTTGCCAGCAGTAATGAAGCGATGACTCCCGTGGAAGCGTTGCATTTCTTGGTAGAGCGAATTTCCAAAGCGGTCGTTGAAGCGTGGCAGAACCGTAAACCGGCTTCCTATGCTTGCGGTTTCGGCCGTGCCGCTGTCGGTATGTGCCGCCGTGTAACCTATAACGACGGCTCCGCAAAAATGTGGGGCGACGCGAACTCCGCCACCTTCGTTTCTATGGAAGGCGGAAACGATTCAGGTATTGAAATCCTGTACACCTTTGATGAAAATGAAAACATCACAGGCGTTGTTGCCAATATCTGCTGTCCCTCCCAGGTGGTGGAACACAGAAGCTTTGTGTCCGCTGACTATTGGGGCAAGGTAAAAGAGTATCTCCGCGAGCATTTCGGCGATAAACTGTATCTGTTGGCACTCGGTGGTCCCGGCGGCGACCAGTGTCCGCGCGATTTGGTGCGTTGGGTACAGCCCGAAACGCCGATTGATGACCCGAACATTGAACGTCCGTTTCCGTTGGATAGACGTGCGGACGGTTCTATGTTTGATATTCAGGGCATTAAACGCATCGGCCGCCGTGTGGCACATGAAATTATCATGGCATACGAAGACCGTGAAACGCCCGAAAATGCGGATATGTTCTGTCACGAGCGGGTGATGCTGGATCTGCCGCTTCGTCGTGTGACCCCTGCCGATTTTGAGAAGGCGGATGCGGCTATCCGTGCATTTGCGAAGGAAAACGGCAGCAAAAACATCAACTATGTGGACAGAGCAAGACTGTTTATTCATGCGGGCACCATTGCCAGATATGAATACCAACAGCATCACGATATCGAGACGGTTGAGACCCATCATATTCGGTTGGGCGATATCGCGTTTACCACCAACCCCTTTGAGCTGTTCCTGGATTACGGTAATCAGATTCGCGCAAGAAGCTATGCAAAGCAGACCTTTATTATTCAGCTTTGCTGCGGCGCTTACGGTTATCTCCCCACCGAGAAAGCGGAAAAAGCGGGCCATTATTCCGCGTATGTTTCCAGCGGCTCGGTCGGTCACGAGGGCGGCGATTTATTGGTGCGTAAAGCACTTGAAACGGTTAACGGTTTCTTTAAATAAACAACGTAAAGGGGACTTGGAGGAAACATCCTTCAGGTCCCCTTGTACTGCTAAAAAGAGGTAATACTTATGAAATTTACTGCTGTAGGCGACGCGCTCATTCAGCAACCGTATGCGGTTGGCTACGAGGGCTTCGCACCCATCAAAGATTTTATTGCACGCGGCGACGTGCGTTTCGTCAACCTGGAAACCACTCTTAACAACCCCGAGGACGTGTACGGTAACCAATATTCGGGCGGTTCATATTTGCGCACCGACCCGAAATCCCTGGATACCACCCTGGATTACGGCTTTAATATGCTGTCCTTCAACAACAACCACGCGCTGGACTTTGGTTTTGAAGGTTTGTTGTCCACCTTGGACATTTTGGATAAGAACGGCATTGCACATACGGGTGTGGGCAGAGACCTGCCGGAAGCTGCCCGTCCTGCATACGTGGATACACCCAACGGCAAAGTGGCAATGATTTCTGTTTGCTCCAGCTTTTCTGCACCGATGATGGCAGGCAATCCTTCTCCTGCGTTCAAAGGTCGTCCCGGTATTAACGGCTTGCGTGTAAAAATGCATTTGGTTGTCACCCCCGAACAATTAAAAGCGGTGCAGGAAATCGGTGAAATGACCGGCGTTAATGCGAGACATCTTATTAACCGTAAAGACGGCTATACTCCGGAGTTGCCCGAAGGTATGGCGGAAATTGATACCCTCAAGTTCCGTGTTGGCGAAAAACCTACCACCGTGTATGAAATTGACGAACGCGACGTGGCACGTGTAAAAGCGTCGATTGCCCAGGCAAAAGAAAACGCTGATTACATCTTGCTTTCCATTCATACACACCAGATCACCGGCGGACACAAGGAAGTTGTGCCGGAATATTTGATGGAATTCTGCCGTATGTGTATCGATGAAGGCGTACACGCGGTTATCGGTCACGGTCCGCACCTTGTCCGCGGTATTGAAATTTACAAAAACCGTCCGATTTTCTATTCGCTCGGCGACTTTATTCTGCAGCTGAACTCCATTCCTTGCGCACCTGCTGATTTCTATGAAAACTACGGTCTTGTAGGCGACGAAGGTATGGAAAAACTGTTGGACACCCGTTCCGAAGGCGGCAAAAAAGGTCTGATGTACGACCGCAAAATGCTGGAAACCTTCGTACCGTATTGGGAGATGGAGGACGGCAAGCTGACCAAGCTTGAGCTGTTACCCGTAGACCTCGGCTTTGATTTGGATGTGAAGCATCCCCTGCGCGGTGTGCCGGTTGCAACGCGTGATATGTCCTGTATGGAACGTTTGCAGGAACTGTCTGCAAAACTCGGCACCAAGATGTATTTTGAAGACGGCAAGGTTATTGTTGAAGTCTGAAAGGATCTGTTGTAATTGAGAAGGACTATATCTCCGCGACATATTGATATGTGCGAGGGGCCTATCTTAAAAAATATCATTCCGTATGCCATTCCCATCATCCTAAGCGGTGTTTTGCAGCTGCTGTTTAACGCCGCTGATATGGTGGTCGTAGGCCGTTTTTGCGGCAGTACGTCGGTTGGCGCAGTGGGCTCGACCGGCTCACTTATCAACCTGTTGGTCAATATGTTTATGGGCTTGTCAACCGGTTCGGGTGTGGTTGTCGCTATGTCTATCGGCAAAGGAGACCGCGAGGAAACACATCGCTCGGTGCATACCGCTATGCTGCTCGCCGTTATTTCGGGCACGGTCATTACGGCGCTCGGTGTTTTTCTGACAAAACCTCTGCTTGTGTTGATGGCGACTCCTAAAGACGTATTAGATCTTGCCGTTTTGTATGTGCGGATTTATTTTCTGGGTGCCATACCCAGCGCTTTATACAATTTCGGTGCGGCTATTATGCGCGCCAACGGTGATACCCGTCGTCCGATGACCTACCTCACCATTGCAGGTGTTGCAAACGTGTTGCTTAACATTGTGTTTGTGACCGTCGTGAAGCTGGATGTGGCGGGTGTCGCATTGGCAACCGTTTTGTCACAGGTGATTTCCGCTGTTCTCGTCATACATGCGTTAGCGGCACAGCATGATGCAACGCGGTTGGATTTTACCCGCTTGCGTATGTATGCACAAGAGACAAAATCCATTTTGAAAATCGGCATTCCTGCCGCTTTGCAGGGTTGCACCTTCTCAATTTCCAATATGCTGATACAAGGTTCTGTCAACAGCTTCGGCACGGCAGCGGTAGCAGGCATAGCAGCAGCCACCAATATTACCGGCTTTACCTATACGGCAATGAACTCCTTCCGCCAGGCGACCCTCAATTTTGTGGGACAAAACTGCGGGGCTCGGCAGTTCCAACGTGTACGCCGTGTGGTGTGGGACAGTATTTTGTGCGTTTCGGTTATCGGCATCTCGCTCGGACTTTTAAGTTATGTGTTTGCGGAGCCGTTGCTTCATCTGTATATTACCGACTCGGCACAAGCCATACATTTTGGAATTCAGAGAATGCTGTGGTTCGGATTAAGCTACTTCCTCGCAGGTATTATGGAAGTATTTATGGGTGCTTTGCAGGGTCTTGGAAAATCCACGGTGTCTATGTTCATCAATGTGTTTTTCACCTGCTTTGCGCGTATTATTTGGATATTGACCATATTCGCCGCAATGCCCTCGCTGAATACGTTGTACGTTTCCTATCCTATTTCGTGGAGCTTGGCAATCATAGCGGAAGCGGTAGCTTTTTCATACATCTTAAAACGCAAAGAAAAGGAATAACTGACATATAAAGGGACGCACCCCTAAGGGTGCGTCCCTTTTTCACGCATTGACAATTCGACAGAAAATGCTATAATAAATAGGTTAAAAGGAAGGTGATAGGCATGCATCATCTGTTTATTGTCAACACCTATGCAGGTAAGAACAGCACCGATAAGGATATCGCGGCCATTTTGGAGAAAATGGGCGGGGATGTGCCGTATACCGTGCATTATACGGAGCAAAAAGGCGAAGCTACGACGTTTGTACGTGCTTTTTGTACCGAACATGCGGAGGAGACCGTGCGCGTGTACGCTTGCGGCGGTGACGGTACCGCACACGAGGTGGCTAACGGTATTGTCGGTTGCGAAAACGCCTCTATGACGGTATATCCGTGCGGCAGTGGTAACGATTTCGTGAAATATTACGGCGGCAAGGACCGCTTTTTGGATATGGCGGGATTGATTGACGCGGAGGATGCCCCCATTGACCTTATCCGCATCAACGATAAACAATACGCCATTAACGCGTGCCATTTCGGTTTTGACAGTGCGGTGGCGGAGCTGATGGGGAAGCTTCGTCATAAGAAAATCATCGGTGGCAGTATGGCGTATCCCGTCAGCGTTGCCAAAGCGTTGCTTACATCTATGAAAACACGTTGTACTGTGAAAGCGGATGGGGAAGTGTTAAACCCGAAGGGTGAACTGCTGCTTTGTACCGTAGCCAACGGACAGTACGTGGGCGGCTCTTATCGCTGTGCACCCCATTCCGCAAACGACGACGGCCTGTTAGAGGTCTGCCTTGTAAAACCGCTGTCCCGTATCACGTTTTTGCGGTTGATGAACGCATATAAAGAGGGGAGACACCTGGATGACCCCCGTTTTCAAAAGTACATCGTGTACCGTCAGGCAAAATGTGTGGAGATAACAGCGGAATCTCCCGTGTTTCCGTGCTCGCTGGACGGAGAAGTGATTTACGGACGGCATATCCGCGCAGAGGTGGAAGAGAAAGCCATTAAATTTGCAGTTCCCAAGGAGAAGATCTATGCGGAAAATCAAAAATAAAGAGTGGTACGGCAGTGTATTACTGTTGGTTGCCTCTTTTTTATGGGGCAGTACCTTTGTCGCACAAAGTGACGGCGCCGACAAGGTCGGGCCCTTTACATTCCTTTGCTTGCGCTCGGTGCTGGGCTTTGCGGTGCTGTTGCCGCTGGCTTTGGTACGCAGCAGAAAAAAGACCGACATACCGCGGAACCCCCGTATATTGCTGTGGGGTGGTATCGCGTGCGGTGCGGTGCTGACGGTGTCCTCGCTGCTGCAACAGGTGGGTATTGCGTATACCTCGGTAGGCAATGCGGGCTTTATTACCGCGATGTACATTTTACTTGTGCCGATTCTCGGTTTGTTTATTGGCAAGAAAATGCCTTTACACCTGTGGGGCTGTGTCGGTATTGCGGTGGTGGCACTGTATCTGCTTACCATCAAAGACGGCCTTACTATTGCATTCGGCGACCTGATGGTGTTGCTGTGCGCGGTATGCTTTGCGGTGCATATTTTGGTGATTGATTTTGTTTCTCCCAAAGTGGACGGGGTGACCTTGTCCTGTATTCAGTTTTTAACGGTGGCGGTACTGACCGTTATTCCGATGACAGTGATAGAAAATCCCGATTTTCAGTCGGTGCTGTCCGCGTGGCTGCCGATTGCGTATGCGGGTGTATTGTCCAGCGGCGTTGCGTATACGCTGCAGATTATCGGCCAAAAATATACCCGTCCGACGGTGGCTTCTCTTGTGATGAGCTTGGAGTCGGTATTTGCCGTTTTGTCGGGTATGGTAGTGTTAGGCGACGTGCCGACCCTAAAGGAAGGTATCGGCTGTGTGTTGATGTTTGCGGCGATTATCCTTTCTCAAATCCCGCACAAGGAGAAGAAAGATGCAGAAAACACATAAAGGTATGTTGGCGGCTTTTTTCGGCAACTTCATTTTCGGCTTGAGCTTTTTATTCACCAAAACGGCTCTCCAAGCTGCTACACCGTCCGTGCTACTGTTTTGGCGCTTCTTTTTGGCATTAACCGTGATGAACGTGTTGCGTCTGACGGGAAAATGTACAGTATCCTTAAAAGGGAAACCTATCGGCCTTTTGATATTGATGGGGCTTTGTCAGCCGGTTTTGTATTTCTATTTTGAAAACTACGGTTTGTTGTATTCCAACGCCACCTTTTCCTCGGTTATGATAGCGCTGGTGCCGATTGCATCCCTTGTGTTCGGTGCGCTGTTCATGCACGAACGACCCACCGTGTTGCAGGCTATTTGCAGTGCTGTTTCGGTAGGCGGTGTCATTTGGATGGCGTTGCTGCAGTCGTCGAGCGGCGCAATTACCGTGTGGGGTGTACTGTTGCTTGTCGGCGCGGTGCTGACCGCAGTCGGGTTTAACGTTATCAGCCGCCGCAGTGCTGAAGCGGTGACCGCGTTTGAGCGTACCTATATGATGTTTTTGGTGGGTACGGCAGCATTTTTCGGCGTGGCTGTGTTTGAAAACGTTCGCGCACCTATCGGATTGATTTCACCCTTCACCGACAGTGGTTTTCTGGTATCCCTTTTGTATTTGGGTGTACTGTCATCGGTATGTGCGTTTTTGATGATAAACTATGCCAATACATATCTGCCCCTGTCCCGCGCAACCGTATTTTCCAATGTGATAACGGTGGTGTCGGTGGCGGCAAGCATATGGTTGTTGCACGAACCGTTTAACGCGTATATCTTGCTGGCTTCGTTACTCATTATTTTCGGCATTGCAGGCGTGCAATATTTCACCCGAAAAAATTGACATACCCTATTCTTAATGGTATGATAAGTGTAAGTTTATGTTAGGAGGATTCCTATGCTCGAATTAAAAAACGTGTCCTTTACCGTAGAGGACGAAAAAGGAGAAAAAAAGGACATTCTTAAGAATGTTTCCTTGAAGATAGAAGACCGTTTCGTGGCGATAACCGGTCCCAACGGCGGCGGTAAGTCTACCCTTGCGAAAATCATCGCGGGTATCTACACCCCGACAGAAGGTCAGATTTTTTTTAACGGTACGGATATTACCGATATGTCCATCACCGACCGTGCAAAAATGGGTATCAGCTATGCATTTCAGCAGCCGGTACGGTTTAAGGGCTTGACCGTCAAGGATTTGATTGCGCTGGCGGCAGGTAAGAAGCTGTCCATTACCGAGATTTGTAATTATCTGTCCGAAGTGGGTCTGTGCGCCCGCGATTACGTGGACCGCGAGGTGAATGCTTCGCTGTCGGGCGGCGAATTAAAGCGTATTGAGATTGCAATGATTATGGCGCGCGGTACCGAACTTACCGTGTTTGACGAACCCGAAGCGGGTATTGACTTGTGGAGCTTTGGTAATCTTATTCAGGTGTTCAAAAAAATGTACGAGAAGAACAGCGGTTCTATTATCATCATCTCGCACCAGGAACGCATTCTCAATATTGCGGACACCATTGTTGTGGTGGCAAACGGTGAAGTTTCCAAGGTGGGTACGAAGGAAGACGTGTTACCCGCCCTGCTTGGTGCGGAGAGTGTATGCTCGGTACTGAGCGATAAACTGTAAGGAGGGACGCGTGTGAATACTATCGAAAAAAATCTGTTAGAGCAGATTGCCGACCTGCACGATGTCCCCGCAGGTGCGTATAATATCCGCGCAAACGGAGAGGCGGCGGGCCGTCGTTCAACGGCTAACATTGAAATTACCACCAAAACGGACAAGCCGGGTATTGATATCCGTATTGCCCCCGGTACCAAAAACGAAAGTGTGCATATCCCTGTGTTACTGACGCAGACGGGTATGAAGGAATTGGTGTACAACGATTTTTATATCGGTGAGGACGCAGACGTGGTGATTGTCGCGGGCTGCGGCATTCATAACAACGGCGACGATGCGGCGGAGCACAGCGGTATCCACGCGTTTTTCCTCGGTAAAAACGCCCGTGTCAAATACGTGGAAAAGCATTACGGCGACGGCGACGGAAACGGTGAGCGGGTTATGAATCCTACCACCGTGGTACACCTGGAGGAAGGCTCGTATTTAGAAATGGAAACCACCCAAATTAAAGGTGTGGATTCCACCAAGCGTGCTACCCGCGGTACGGTGGGTAAAAACGCGACCCTTATCGTGAAGGAAAAGATTATGACCCACGGTAAGCAGTTTGCCGAAACGGATTTTGAGGTGGACTTAAACGGCGAAAACGCGGGTACGCATGTCATTTCCCGCTCGGTGGCAAAGGATAATTCCCATCAGGTGTTTTTATCCAAAATCAACGGCAACAACCGTTGTAACGGTCACACCGAATGTGATGCCATTATTATGGATGATGCTTCTGTAGCGGCGATTCCGCAGATTACCGCAAACCACGTAGAAGCGTCCTTAATTCACGAAGCGGCTATCGGCAAGATTGCAGGCGAACAGTTGATGAAGCTGATGACCTTGGGATTGACCGAAAAGGAAGCGGAAGAACAAATTGTGAGCGGATTTTTGAAATAAAAAATACGGTGTACGCCAAGCGTACACCGTATTTTTTATACGTCTAATTTCATATCGTTCGGTTTTATCCAACCGATTTTACGTAGGATTTCGCTGAACAGTAAAGACAGAACGGCAGGCAGGATAAAGCAGATAACCGCAATACCTATCCATTTCATAGCGCCGCCTTCCATATTGGTGATGATACCCAAGGGGCCGACTAACCCGCAGGTACCCATACCCGAAGCCACACCGACGTTTTCCAATTTGAAAATGGTGGTGGACAGAGGTCCCGTAATCATCGAAGCCAATGTAGCGGGAATCCAAATGCGCGGGTTTTTCACGATGTTACCCATCTGCAACATAGAAGTGCCAAGACCTTGCGCGATAACGCCGCCCCAACGGTTTTCACGGAAGGAGATGACCGCAAAGCCAATCATCTGCGCACAGCAGCCCGCCGTTGCCGCACCGCCTGCCAAGCCGCTGATACCAATCATCGCACAAATGGCGGCGGAGCTTATGGGCAAGGTGAGTGCAATACCGACAGCCGCGGAAACGAGAATACCCATAATAATGGGTTGCATTTCGGTGGCGGTGTTGATAAACCAACCAATCCAATACATACACCAAGCGATAATGGGGCAGAGCAGACGTGCTACCACAACGCCCGACAGAATGGTGACGGTGGGGGTAACCAAAATATCAATTTTGGTTTCTTTGGAAACCAACTTGCCGAGTTCTACCGCGATAATGACCGCAACGAATGCGCCTGCGGGGCCTGCGGTGATGGATTTCTCCACGCCGTCAAGCATAAAGGTGCCGCCAAAGCCGTTGCCTGCGTAGCCGACAGCGGCGGCGCACAGCATAACGAGGGTGGGCGCGTGTAATGCGTTGGCGATAGCGATACCGAGTGCTGCGCCGGTTACTGCGGTGGCAGCGGTGGCAAGGTCGCCGAAAACAGAAACAGCTGTGTAATCGAACAAGGTGTCAAAAATGGTGCCGATAAGCAGTGAGGCGAAAAGACCCAGAGCCATTGACCCCATCGCATCTATAAAATAGGTGCGCAGCGACGGTTTAACCTGCTTTTTCTCGAAAAAAGCGCGAATTTTTGACATAGTAAACCCTTCTTTGTATTTTATTTTGTAAGGTTATACCACTTTTGACTTTTTTTGTCAAGTTTTCAAACAAAACACTTGTTAATTATGCGGCATTTTGGTATACTGTATCTACTTTTTTAAAGGTTGTGAAAAAATGCTTGGTGTTTTAGTGAATATGTTGAGTGTAGCGGCGGGCAGTGCTATTGGGTTACTGTTAAAGAAAGGTCTGCCCGAAAAGCTGAAAGCGGTGATTATGTCGGGGATGGCGCTTTGCGTGTTGTACGTCGGCATTTCAGGTACGCTGGAGAGCAATAATGCCATTATCGTGGTGGTATCCATCGCGCTTGGCGCTTTCATTGGGGCGTTGGTCGGTATTGATGCGGCACTGAATCGTCTCGGCGATTGGATAACCGCGAAGGTAAAAAGTAAAGGCGGAAACCTTTCCAACGTCGGCGAAGGCTTTGTCAGCGGTACGTTACTGTTTTGTGTCGGTGCGATGACGGTGGTCGGCTCGTTGGAGGCCGGTATCACGGGGGATAACAGTACCTTGTTCACCAAGGCGATGATTGATATGGTGGCGGCACTTGTGCTGACCACCACTTTGGGCGGCGGCGTGATGCTGTCTGCCGTGGCGGTGGGTATTCTGCAAGGCGGCATCGTGTTGCTTGCCACCTTTATCCAGCCGCTCTTGACCGAAGCCGCCATAGCGGAGATGTCTGCGGCGGGCTCTATTATGATTATGGGTATCGGCATCAATATGCTCGGTGTTGCGAAAATAAAAGTGGCGGACATGATGCCCGCCATAATTATTGCGCCCGTTATTTGTCGTTTGATTACGGGTTAACCCCAAATAATGCTGTATACATAGCCGTTTTCTGCGGCGGTGAGTACGTTATAGCCGCAAACAGCGTGGTGTAAAGCGGTATCACTTGCCACCTCGATTGTGCGTAAGGAAACGGATAAACCCTTGCCTGTGAGCTTTGCATACGCTTCTTTGCGGGTCCACACCTGCAAAAAACGGATACTGTCTCCATTGATATAGGCATATTCGGCGGGGGAACAGATGCGTTTGGCAACGCGGTCATTGTATGACCGCGTTTTTTCTATGTCTACACCGATATCGCCGCTGTGCACACCGCAAAGCACCGTGTTCCCCGAGTGGCTGATATTGAATTGCCATTCACTTTCAGGGAGATACGGCTTACCCTTTGCGGTTTTGTAAAAACGGAGTGTATCCGTTTTTACACCGCTTTTTTCGGACAGCATTTCTTTTGCCAAATCGTGTCCCGCCGCCGACAAGGTCTTCCTGTCGGCGTGGGAGACGGTTTTTATACGGTACTCCATCAGTTTTCCTCCATCTCTTTGGCGGAGGCGATATACCGCTCCGCCTGGGTGGAGAACAGCTCATAATACTGCTTCTTTGCCTTCATCAGCTGTGTGTGTGTACCTTCCTCTACCACCTTGCCGTTTTGGAGAACAACAATCTTGGTGGCGGTGGTGGCACTCGATAGGCGGTGTGACACAAAAATGGTGGTTTTGCCCTCCCGCAGAGAATCAAACTGACGGAAGATTTCCTGCTCGGCAATGGCGTCTAACGATGCGGTCGGTTCGTCCAAAATCAGTACGTCTGCATCACGATAGAAGGCACGGGAGACGGCAAGCTTCTGCCATTGACCGATAGAAAGCTCCAACCCGTTTTCCTCAAAGAACCGCATCAGCGGCGTGTCATAACCCGACGGTAAGGCGCTGATGTAATCGTGCGCGTTACCTTGCTTTGCCGCTTCCACAACGGCATTTTGGTCTGCGTCTTTTTCGATTTGACCGAAAGCGATGTTGTCGGCGGCGGTGGCGGCATATTTGCCGAAATCCTGGAAAATGATACCGAAAATGCGGTACAGCTCCTCCGGGTCATATAAACGGATGTCTTTACCGTCCATATAAACGGTGCCCTCGGTGGGGTCATACAGACGGAGTAACAGTTTTAAGAGGGTGGTCTTACCCGCACCGTTGAGACCCACCAAAACCATGGTTTCGCCTGCGCCGATTTCCAGGTTGATATTTTGGAGAACCAGACGGCTGGTACCGGGGTAGGCAAAGGAAACGTTTTCAAAGCGGAAGGTGTGCCCGATATGACGGGTGATAGGCGCGGGTGCGGGCAGAAGGGGGACAATGCGCCGCGTTTCCTGTAAGAAGATAATGAGGTTTTCAATAAACAGCGTGCCCTCATAAATGGTGGCGGTGGTGGAGATAAGCGAGGTGACACCGCCCGCAATAGAGGTTAAAGCACCCGTGTACAGCGAGTAGTCACCAAGCTGCATTTTGCCGTCAAATACGCCCTTCGCAATGTACAGGAAGAACCCGCAATGCACCACGGTGGATACAATATTTAAGCCTACGTTATAGCCGCCTTCGCCGAGGATAAGCCGCTTCAATCCGTTGTAATACTTTTGAAATACCGTCTTGTATCGCCTAATAAGGTTGTCCGACAGACCGTAAAGGCGGATTTCTTTTGCCATGTCCTTGTTCACAAGCAGGTCGGAATAGTACCACATCTGTCGGCGTTCCTTGGAGTGAAAACGCATATATCTGACGTTCTTGCCGCGGTAGATAAAGTTGACAATCGCGGAGGGGATGGATACTATAACAATGATAATCGGCGCAATGGGTGTGACCGCCCACAAAATGGCAATAAAGCTCACCATACTGATGATACTGCTGACAATATTGAAGGTGGCGCTCAAAATCTGCAACGGACGCATACCCGCTTCACGGTTGGCGTTGTCCAACCGTTCGTAAAAATCGGGCAGGTCAAAGTTGGAAAGGTCCAGCTCTTTGGCTTTGTGCATAATCCGCATTTTGATATGGTTGCTGACCTTTTCGCCTGCCACACGGGTGACAATGGTATTGACCTCGGTGACCAGACGGTTGCCAAAGAGATACACAAACTGAATAATAAGCAGCTTGAAAATTTCGGAGAACGCAACCGTACCCGTGATAGCACCCGCTAAAGCGTTGAGAATAGCGGCACCGATGTACGCACCTACAACGGGCAACACACCGTGCAGTAATGCCAGCACCGACATTAAAATCAGTATCAGCGGACTGCATTCCCACACAATCCCGAATATGTAAAACAGGCGGTGGAAAAAGCCGCCTATCAAACGGCGCAGATAGCCGGGTACTTCCCGCATCGTCTTGGGACGCGGCTCTTTATATTTGTCTATGTTTCTTATCGGTGGGGGCATGGTTGCACTTCCTTTCTGTGCTTTTCTACCGTCATTATAGAAAAAGTATACCATATTGTGTGTCTTTTGTCATTTTTTTCTTATAAATAATTGAAAAAAACGTAAAAACAAGTTATGATAATACAAATGAGGTGATTTTTATGCAATTGAAAATAAAACCTGTCCGTGAAAACGCCACCTTGCCGCACCGTGCAACCGACGGCAGCGCGGGCGCGGATTTGCACGCGTGGCTGGAAGCACCGCTGACCGTCGGCGTGGGCGAAAGGGTGCGTATTCCTACGGGTATTGCTATCGGTTTGCCGTCTAAAGATACGGTGGCACTTGTTTTTGCAAGAAGCGGTCTTGCTATTAAGCACGGCTTGACCCTTTCTAACTGTGTGGGCGTTATCGACAGCGACTACACGGGTGAAATTCAAGTGGGTCTTATCAACCAAGGGGACGCACCATACACGATAGAGCCTAATGAACGTATCGCACAGCTGGTCATTATGCCGGTATTCACCCCCGATTTTGAGGTGACCGACACATTGGAAGAAACTGCACGCGGCGAAGGCGGCTTCGGCTCGACGGGGAGAGCGTAAAATGCAAAAATTGATTTTAGCATCCGCCTCTCCGCGCAGACGGGAGATACTGACTTTGGCAGGTGTGCCGTTCGAAGTGGTGGTAGCCGGGGAAGAAACCGCGCCCGCGGGTCTGGCTCCCGCCGACTATACCTTGGCGCTGGCGCGTTGTAAAGCGCAGGCGGTGTTTGAACAGCACCCCGACCGTGTGGTACTCGGTGCGGACACCGTTGTGGTGTTGGATGACAAAGTGCTCGGCAAACCGAAGGACGAACAGGATGCCGTGCAAATGTTGTTAGCGCTCGGCGGGCGTACCCATCAGGTGATGACCGGTGTGTGGGTGTGCAGTCCCGACAGATGCGAGGGTTTTACCGATGTTGCATCGGTGCATTTTTATCCCGTGACCCGCGAAGAAGCGGAACGCTACGTTGCGACGAAAGAGCCGATGGATAAAGCGGGCAGTTACGGTATCCAAGGATACGGTATGCGGTTTGTCAGCGGTATTGACGGCGATTTTTATACCGTTATGGGCCTGCCGGGCGGCAGAGTACGCCGCTTTTTGGAAGGTTTTTCCATAGAATTGTAAAAAATCGGAAATATTTTACGTTTTTTGTTGAGAATTTCTTTTATATAGTATATAATTAAGTGTGTATGTGCCAAAACTTTCCTCCGAGAGAATAAAAACGGAGGGATTTGTATATGCAACAGAGTGAAAGGAAGGAAAACAGTATGTGGTTTAACAGAGGCGATATCGGCATCGATTTGGGCACCGCGAATACGCTGGTGTATATGAGAGGAAAAGGCATTGTGATGCGTGAACCGTCGGTTGTAGCGGTAGACTTGAAACGCGATGAGGTAATGGCGGTTGGCAGCGAGGCCAAAGAAATGATTGGCCGTACCCCAGGCTCCATTTCCGCTATCCGTCCGCTCAAAGACGGTGTTATTGCGGATTTTGACGTGACCGCGGAGATGCTCCGCTACTTTATCAAGGCGGCGCTGAAATCCACCTGGGCTCGCCGTCCCCGCATTATCGTGTGTATCCCGTCGGGTGTTACCGAGGTGGAACGCCGCGCGGTAGAGGACGCCGCAAGACAGGCGGGTGCGAAGGACGTAGAATTGATTGCCGAACCGATGGCGGCAGCTATCGGTGCAGGTCTGCAGGTAGAAGAAGCGGCAGGCTGTATGGTGGTTGACATCGGCGGCGGCACCTCCGAAATCGCAGTTATCTCGCTTGGTGATATCGTAACCTTCTGTTCGGTGCGTACCGCGGGTGATGATTTTGATGAAGCTATCGTATCCTACATCAAAAAGAAATATAACCTGCTTATCGGTGAGCGTACCGCTGAGGATATTAAAATTGCTATCGGCTCTGCGTTCCCGCAGGAAGACGATGACACCAAAATGGATGTCAAGGGCCGCAACCTGGTGGACGGTCTGCCGAAGAATATCACCATTTCTGCGGAAGAGGTGCGCGAGGCGTTGGCTGACCCTGTTACCATCATTGTAGACGCTATCCGCGCGACCCTCGAAAGAACACCCCCCGAGTTGTCTGCGGATATTATCACCAACGGCATTATGCTGACCGGCGGCGGCGCTCTGCTTCGCGGTCTTGACCAGCTTATTTCCCGCGAAACGGGTATGCCTGTACACGTGGCGGAGGACCCGCTGGATTGCGTGGTATCCGGTACGGGTAAATGTCTTGATTTGGGAATGGTAAGCAACTTCCGTTCCAACCGCCGTATGTAATAACACAGAGAAAAGCGGGTGGAGAAACACCACCCGCTTTTTTGCTTTGAAAGGAGGTGCTGTCGGTGAAGCACTTTTTTAAGACAATCGGCTTTAAAATTTTGGGCGGTGTAGCGCTCGTACTGATAGGCGTGATGATTTATGCCGCTTCAACCGGTGGCATCTCCACCTTTTTCGCTTCTGCCGCGGGTGTGGTGGTAACCCCTCTGCAAACGGCGGTGACCGCTGTTTCCGATGCGGTGAGCGATTTCTTCGGCGGTATCGGCAAAGGCGGCGCACTGCGTCAGCAGATAACCGCGTTGGAAGAAGAAAACCGTAATCTGCGCGAACAGATTGTGGATTACGATGAAATGAAAATGGAAAACGAATGGTACAGCCAGATACTCAGTCTGCACGAAGACCACCCCGACTACACCTTTGCCGATGGCAAGGTGATTACGATGGACCCTTCCGACCCGTTTTGTAATTTTTCTATTAACGCGGGCTCGGCGGTGGGTGTGGCGGTCGGTGACCCCGTTGTGACCGCTGACGGTCTTGTGGGTATTGTGCAGGAGGTGGGCCTTACCTTCAGTAAGGTACGCACCGTGCTTGACCCTGTGCTGAAAGCGAGTGCTTCTATCAGCCGTACCGATGAAAGCGGCTATACCGGCGGCTCTCTTTCGCTGGCAAGTGACGGCCTTTTGCGTATCAATTACCTGGAACGCACCTCGTCTGTGGTAAGCGGTGACTTTGTGGTTACTTCGGGTCTGGGCGGCGTATTCCCGTCGGGTCTGCTTATCGGCAGGGTAACGGCGGTAGCGCCCGACACCGACGGTATGACGCTGTACGGTCTTGTGGAACCGTTTGTGGATATTCCCAATCTCAAACGGGTGATGGTTATTACCTCCTTTGACGGACAGGGGGAATAAGATGGCGGTATCAAGGCTTGGAAAAGGCAAATGGTTGGCGCACATAGACAAGATGTATCTGCGCTGGATTGCCTACGGAATGATATTGGTGGCAGTGTCGCTTGTGCAAGCAGCACCCCGTTTATTGCCTGCTGTCGGCGGCGCACATCCCGCACCGCTGATGACGGCGGTGGTGTGTATTGCGATGTTTGAAGGCCCGCTGGTCGGCGCGGCTGTCGGTGTCGGCAGCGGCCTCTTGTGGGCATTGTACGCGGACAGACTGTTTGGCTTGGATGCCTTATTGCTGTTGGTGGTGGGGTGTCTGTGCGGTTTGTTGGTACAGGTGCTTTTACGCAACAATTGGTTGACCGCTTTGTTGCTTAACGGCGCGGTAATACTTGCGTATACCTTGGTAGATTGGTTGCTGCGTTATGTGCTGTTTGCGGAAAGCCAAGCGTTTTTTGCCTTGTGGCATATCTTACTGCCCAATGCACTGTACACCTTCGCACTGTCTCCCATCATCTATTGGCTGTCTTACCGTATTGCCCGTAATTTACGAGAAACGGTGTAAAACTATATAAAACACGTGAAAGGACGGTGAGTATATGCAACGCGGAACACGGAATGAGAGTGGCAAACGACCTCTGTTTTTGGCGCTTTTGATTGTGTCGGTGTTTGCAATATTCGCCGTCGCTTTGTTTCGTATACAAATTGTCAGAGGGTCTCATTATGCCGAAAAAGCGGACAAGAATACGACTACCCTCATCAGCGTGCCCGCTTCCCGCGGCGAGATTTTGGATAAAAACCTGTTGCCCATAGCGGTTAACCGTACTACCTATGCGATTGTGTTTGACTATAACTATTTTCCGACAGGCAGCTCAGATGAGGCGCAAAAAGCGCAAAACGACTGCCTTTTGCGGTTGGTGACGTTGCTCACTGAACTCGGGGAAGAATGGAACGACTCCCTGCCGATTTCCAAAACCGCACCGTACACCTTTGATGCGGAACGGGAAAACAGTGTCAAGGGCTTAAAATCCCGCTTGCGTATGGCGTCGTATGCGACGGCGGACAACTGTATGGCAGAAATGGTGGAGCAGTATTGCTTGGAGACGTACAGCGAGGAACAGCAACGTATTTTAGCGGGTATTCGCTATGAAATGACCGTCAAGGAGTTTGCGGTACGCAATCCCTTTACCTTTGCAAACGATATATCCCGCTCCACCATGTACCGCATTGTGGAGAACAATACACTGTACCCCGGTGTGGATATTGAAACGGTACCCGTGCGTGAGTACGTCAGCGGTGATACCGCGGCACATCTTATCGGTACGGTAGGGCCGCTGTACGCGGAGGAATACGCCACCTTAAAGGATAAAGGGTACGCGATGAACGACGTGCTGGGCAAAAGCGGTATTGAAGGTGCGTTTGAAGAGTATTTACGCGGTACGGCGGGATCGCGTTCGCTGATTAAGGATAAAAGCGGTACCGTGTTGGATGAGAAGGAAATGACGGCACCTGTTCCCGGCGACACGGTGGTGCTGACCATTGACGCAAACCTGCAAAAGGTGGCGCAAACCGCTTTGGCGGAAAAGGTGGCGGAGCTGCGTGCAAAATCCACCGCTACAACCAACGGCCACGATGTAAAAAGCGGTTCTGTGGTGGTGCTGGATGTAAAAACGGGCGGTGCTTTGACCTGTGCATCCTGGCCGAGCTATGATCTGTCCACCTATTCGGAGAACTATAACGATTTGGTAAATGACCCCGACAAACCGCTGTTTAACCGTGCGTTGAACGGTGCGTTTGCGTGCGGTTCTACTATGAAGCCCGGTATCTCTTTGGCGGCGATGACCGAAGGCAACATTTCGGCGGGAACGGCGTTGTCCTGCGGCGGTGTGTATCGTTTTTATGATGACTACCAGCCGCGTTGTCTGGGTGTACACGGTAATCTTAACGTGGTGACCGCCCTTGCGAAATCCTGTAACCTGTTTTTTTATGACGTGGGCAGACAACTTGGTGCTGATGTAATGCTGAAATACTGTAAAGAGTTCGGCTTCGGTTCTAAAACGGGCGTGGAAATCGGTGAATCGGCAGGTCTGCTCGTCACCCCCGAATATAAGAAAAGCGTCGGTGGTATTTGGACGGCAGGTGATAACCTGCAGCTCGCCATCGGTCAGAACGGCTTGTATACACCCATTCAGTTAGCCTCGTATGCCATGATGATGGCAAACGACGGTATACGCTATAAAACCCATTTTGTGCATAGTATTCGCAGCTATGACGGCACTTCGGAAAAGGTGACCACCCCCGAAATTGCGGCAAAAGCCAATTGGTCACAGGCGGCGATTGACACGGTACGGCAAGGTATGATAGAGGTTGTAAAGTCGGGTACGGCGTACTCCTCCTTTGGCACTGCAGCCTATACGATTGCGGCAAAAACGGGTACCGCGCAGACGGGTGTTAAGGGGCAGAGTGACCACGGTGTGTTTATTGCATATGCGCCTGTGGAAAACCCCGAAATTGCGATAGCGGTGGTCATGGAACGCGGCACGTCTTCTGCCTCGGCAGGCGTGGCAAGAAAAGTGGTGGATGCCTATTTTGCATCCAAAACGGCAGGGGAGAGCCCGACACCCAATGAGGTTTTGTTGGGGTAAAGTTGGGGTAAAAAGGTGTTTACAACCTCAAAAATATATGGTATAGTAAAGAAGTGTATGGAAGGAGGCAGAAACGGCTATGGGACGCATTGTTGTGGTCACCTCCGGTAAAGGCGGTACAGGCAAGTCGACCGTTTCTGCCGGATTGGCTTACGCTTTGGCACGGCTCGGGAAACGTATTCTGTTGATAGACGGCGACGCGGGGCTGAGAAGTCTTGATTTGATGCTGGGTGTCGGCGGCAATACGGTGTATGATATTTCGGACGTGTTTGCAGGTCGGTGCGAACCGATTAAAGCGATTTACGCATCACCTGTTTTTCAAAACGTGTTTGTGATGCCGGCGCGCTTATCCCTTGACCAGCTGTGTACGCCGAAGGATATGCGGCGTTTAGCGCGCGGTTTGGCGCGGTATTATGACGTGGTAATCGCCGATTGCCCCGCAGGTGTAGGCAGAGGCTTTGAAGCCGCTACCGCGGCGGCGGAAGAGGCCATTGTGGTGTGTACACCCGATATGGTGTGCGCGAGAGATGCCCATATTTTAAGTGATTTGTTGGCGGAAAAGAAAATTCCCGCCAAAATGATTATTAACCGTTTGCGCCCCCGTAAGATTATGGACGGCAGTATGCCTGACATCGACCAGATTATTGACGAGGCGGCGCTGCAACTGCTTGGGGCTATTCCCGAGGATGAAACGGTGGCTGTGGCAAATGCCAACGGCAGACCGTTGCCGCTGGACTGCAACGCGGCAATTTGTTTTTCGAACATAGCGCGCCGTTTTATCGGGGATGCAGTCCCGTTGGCGGCACTTGAAAAAATGTAAAGGAGTTTTTGCCGATATGAACATTGCGTTGATTGCGCACGATGCAAAAAAAGAGTTGATGGTACAGTTTTGTATTGCATACTGTGGGATTTTAAGCAGACATAATTTGTGTGCAACCGGTACCACCGGAAAAATGGTGGCAGAAGCTACCGGATTGGATATTGTGCGCTATATGAGCGGTACCCAAGGCGGCTCTCAGCAGATTTCCGCGCGTATCTCCTGTGACGAGATTGACCTTCTCTTGTATTTCCGTGACCCTATGTCGGTGAAGAAGGAAAACGAATCGATGGAAAGCGATATGTTCCGTCTTTGTGATATGCGTAATATCCCCGTGGCGACCAACATCGCTACGGCCGAGGTGCTGATTCACGGTCTGGAACGCGGCGACCTCGATTGGCGTAATATCGTCAACCCTCATTATTAAACATCTGAGAAGAAGTTTGCGGAAGCCCGCAAACTTCTTTTGTGCGAAAGGAACACAGAAACTATGGAACTGATTACCCAAGCCCCCCGCGGCACCGAAGACGTTTTGCCTGCGGAAAGCTATAAATGGCAGTATGTGGAGCAAACGGCACTCGGCGTGGCGCAGGATTTCGGCTATACGGAAGTGCGTACCCCTGTATTTGAACATACCAACCTGTTTCTGCGCTCGGTAGGTGAGACCACCGACGTAGTGCAAAAGGAAATGTATACCTTTGAAGATAAAGGCGGCCGTTCGGTAACCCTGCGCCCCGAAGGCACGGCAGGCGCGGCACGCGCTCTCCTTGAGCACGGCCTGCATAACGGCACTTTGCCCGTAAAGGCATCTTATATTACTTCTTGCTACCGCTATGAAAAAGCACAAAAAGGCAGATTGCGTGAATTCCATCAATTTGGTGTGGAATGCTTCGGCGCGGCGGCACCGCAGGCGGACGCGGAAGTGATTTCTCTCGCACATACCGTGTTGCAGAATTTACAGGTAAAGGGTGTTACCTTGCGCCTAAACTCCATCGGCTGTCCTACCTGCCGTGCGAAATATCACGAGGCGCTTAAAAGCTATTTTGAAGCGCAAAAGGACAACCTTTGCGGGACCTGCCTGGACCGTCTGGAACGTAACCCGATGCGTATTTTGGACTGTAAATCTCCCGTGTGTGCAGAGATTGCGGCAAAAGCACCCGTTATGCTGGATTTCCTGTGCGACGACTGCGCGGCACACTTTGAAGGTGTGAAGGCGGCGTTGACCGCGGCGGAATTGCCGTTTGAAATCGATACCCATATTGTGCGTGGTCTGGATTACTATACCCGCACGGTGTTTGAGTTCGTATCTGCGAGCGGTCTTACCGTTTGCGGCGGCGGTCGTTACGACGGCCTTATCGAAGAGCTCGGCGGCCCGCACCTGCCGTCTTTAGGCTTTGGTATGGGTCTGGAGCGCCTTTTGATGATTATGGAGGAACATAATGCACCGTTCCCCGCACCGCCGCAGTGTGAAGTGTATTTCGCACCGATGGGCAGTGAGGCGGCGACCCGTTGCTTTGCGATTGCCGCGAAGCTCCGCGAAGGCGGTGTGGCGGCACAAACCGATATTGTCGGCAGGGGCTTAAAAGCACAGATGAAATATGCCGATAAGCTCGGTGCCCGTTATACCATTGTGGTAGGCGACAGTGAGCTGGAGAGCGGTGTTGCACAGCTTAAAGATATGCAAACGGGTGAGCAGGAAGAAATTATGCTGGATGACAGCTTGTATACTACCTTGTATAACAAATCTCTTGACCGACAGCTTGCCGGTATGGCAGATTTATTCGGTACGGTAGCAGAAGGAGTGTAAGGAATGGCAGAAACTGTTAAAGGATTAAAACGTACCGACTATTGCGGCAATTTCCGTGAAGCGGATGCGGGAAAAGAAATCACCGTGTTCGGTTGGGTACAGCGTCAGCGCGACCTCGGTCAGTTGATTTTTGTGGACCTGCGCGACAGAAGCGGTATTTTGCAGTTGGCATTTGACGAGGATACCGACCGCGCTGTTTTCGAAAAAGCGGCGTCTTTGCGCAGTGAATACGTAGTGGCGGCGGTGGGTACCGTGCGTGTCCGTACCGCGAAAAACCCTGAACTGCCGACAGGCGACGTGGAGGTTGCGGTAAAAGAACTGCGTATTCTCGGGAAAGCGGAAACGCCGCCGTTTGAGATTGCGGAAGACTGTAACACAGCGGAAGCGACCCGCTTGAAATACAGATATTTGGATCTGCGCCGTCCCAACCTGCAAAATAACCTGTTGTTCCGTCATAAGGTGACCATAGCGACCCGCAAATATTTTGATGACAACGGTTTTATTGAGTTGGAAACCCCGATGCTTATTAAGTCTACACCGGAAGGTGCGCGTGACTTTTTGGTGCCCAGCCGCATCCATAACGGTGAGTTTTACGCACTGCCGCAGTCGCCGCAGCTGTATAAGCAGTTGTCTATGGTGGCGGGCTTTGACCGTTATGTGCAGCTTGCCCGTTGCTTCCGAGACGAGGACCTGCGCGCTGACCGCCAGCCCGAGTTTACTCAGATTGACTTAGAGATGTCCTTTGTAGACGTAGAAGACGTGCTTGCTATCGGTGAAGGTTACGTTAAACGGCTTTTTAACGAGGTGCTCGGCGTGGATATTCCGTTGCCGTTACCGCGTATGACCTATCTTGATGCGATGGAACGTTTCGGTTCGGATAAACCCGATACCCGTTTCGGCATGGAAATCATCAATTTGGATGATACCGTGAGAAATTGCGGTTTTGGCGTGTTTGCGTCTACCGTACAGGGCGGCGGTACCGTTCGTGCTATCAATGCGAAGGGTGCGGCGGCAACGCTTTCCCGTAAAGAAATCGATAAACTCACCGAAATGGTGCGCGGTATCGGCGGCAAGGGTCTTGCGTTTATTCGTTGGACCGCTGACGGTATGAATGCTTCCTTCGGTAAGTTTATGACCGATGAGGAAATGGCGGAAATTGTCCGTGTGACCGGTGCGGAACAGGGCGACGTGGTGCTTATCGTGGCAGACGGCTCTAAAAATCACGCGTTATCCATTTTGGGCGCTGTTCGTTTGGAACTTGCCAACAAGCTGAACATCAAACGAGAAGGCTATAACTTCCTTTGGATTACCGAATTCCCGTTCTTTGAAAAGGACGAGGAAACGGGCGAATGGGTGGCAATGCACCATCCCTTCACCTCGCCGTTGGATGAATGTATCGAGTATCTCGATGTGGCACCCGAAAAGGTGTTTGCAAAAGCATACGACTTGGTGTTAAACGGTATCGAATTGGCGTCCGGCTCTATCCGCATTACCGACCCCGAACTGCAAGGCAGAATGTTCCGCGCGCTTGGACTTTCCGATGAAGAAGCAGAGGAAAAATTCGGCTTCTTAACGGGAGCTTTCCGCTATGGCGCGCCGCCGCACGGCGGTATGGGCATCGGCCTTGACCGTTTGGTAATGCAGATGCTCGGCGCACCGACCTTGCGCGATGTTATCGCGTACCCGAAGGTGCAGAATATGCGCGAGCTGATGACCGACTGCCCCGCCGTGGTGGATCAACAACAGCTCATCGACCTCGGCATTGCGGTTGTCAAAACGGAAGAATAAGGAAAGCGTGTCGACTTTGTCGACACGCTTTTTGCAAATTAGGTGTTTTTTGTGGAATAAAACGGCGTTTTTTACCCTTTTATAGGTTTTGGTATGTGATATAGTATTTATGGCAGGTATAGGCCTGTCGTGTCAACCGCCTCTCTCTCTCCGACTGCACATCTCGTGTGCCGTTGCTATGCGGTTGACTACCATACAAGCACTCCTTGGCGGGTGCTTGTATGGGAAACTTGTCATTAAAACACGTTCGCTTTGCGGACGTGTTTTTTTGTATCTTTTCTTGTGTTTTCGCAAAGAATAGTGTATACTATATTTTTGGAGGCGATGTTATGAAGATTGCTTTTTTTGATGCGAAGCCGTATGATAAACCGTCATTTGACCGTTACGGAGAACAGTTCGGTGTCAGTTTTAAATATTTTGAAACCAAACTTAACGAAGATACCGTGGGCCTTGCTAGGGGCTGTGACGGCGTATGTGTATTTGTGAACGATACGGTGGACGCTGCGGTGATTGACCACTTGTGCGAAATGGGTGTTAAAATGCTGGCACTGCGTTGTGCGGGTTTTAATAACGTGGATATGAAATACGCTTTTGGTAAATTGCACGTTTTTCGCGTGCCCGCGTATTCGCCGTATGCCGTCGCTGAACACACGATGGCATTGCTTCTCACCTCTATCCGTCGTATTCACAAGGCGTATATCCGTTCCCGTGACTTTAATTTCAGTCTTGCGGGGATGACCGGCTTTGACCTGCACGGTAAAACGGTGGGTGTTATCGGTACGGGCCGTATCGGCAGGGTGTTTGTGGATATTTGCCGTGGCTTCGGTATGAAGGTTTTGGCGTATGACAAGTTCCCCGCGGAAGGCTTGGATAACGGTGACACGGTGCGGTATGTGGCATTGGATGAACTGTTCGAAAACAGCGATATCATCTCTTTGCACTGTCCGCTGACCGAGGATACCTATCATATTATTGATGAAGAAGCACTCAAAAAATGTAAACGCGGTGTGGTGCTGCTTAACACCTCGCGCGGCGCGTTGGTGGATGCGGAAGCGCTTTTGGAGGGCATCAAAGCCCGCAAGGTCGGCGCGGCCTGCCTTGACGTATACGAAGAAGAATCTGATTTGTTCTTTGAGGATAATTCGGGCCACATTTTGGAGGATGATACCTTAGCGCGCCTGATTTCTATGCCGAACGTGATTGTAACGTCCCATCAGGCGTTCTTGACCGAAGAAGCGCTGGAAAACATTGCGGAAACGACCGTTAAAAATCTGGTCGGCTTTGCGAGAGACGGACAGTGTCCTAATGAACTGTGTTACCGCGGCGGTAATACCGAAGACTGTAAAGACGGAAAATGTTTTGGATGAAAGGAAAGTATGAAGATGACTGTCAAAAAGGATATTTTGTACGTTGGTGTCAATGACCGTGACATCGATTTATTTGAAGGACAGTACGTGGTGCCCGAGGGCATCGCGTACAATTCCTACATTATTAGGGATGAGAAGATTGCCGTAATGGATAGCGTGGATGCGCGCTTTGCGGATGCGTGGCTTGCCAATATTGCCAAAGAATTGGGCGATACCGCGCCTGATTATCTTATTGTACAACATATGGAACCTGACCATTCGGGCAGTATTGTGCGTTTCCTAGAGGCGTACCCGAATGCAACGGTGGTGGCGTCTGCCCGCGCGTTGCAGATGATGAAAAACTTCTTTGAAACGGATTTTGTCGACCGTCAGTTGGCGGTGGGCGAGGGGGATACCCTGGTACTCGGTGAACATACGTTGCACTTTATCACCGCGCCGATGGTGCATTGGCCCGAAGTCATTATGACCTATGATGCAACCGATAAAGCGCTGTTCTCCGCGGACGGCTTCGGTAAATTCGGTGCGCTGGATGCACACGAGGATTGGGCGTGTGAAGCCAGACGGTATTATTTCGGTATTGTCGGTAAATACGGCGCACAGGTGCAAGCGGTGTTGAAAAAAGCGGCGACTTTGGAGATTGACACCATTTGTCCTCTGCATGGCCCTGTACTTAACGAAAATCTCGGGTATTACATCAATTTATATGATACATGGTCTTCTTACAGGCCCGAGGAAGAAGGCGTGTTTATCGCGTATAATTCGGTATACGGTAACACTGAAAAGGCGGTAAAAGCCCTGTTTGATGCATTGAAAGAAAACGGTTGCCCGAAGGTTGTGATGAGCGACCTTGCGCGCGAGGATTGGGCGGAAGCGGTGGAAGACGCATTCCGTTACAGTAAATTGGTGCTTGCCGCAACCACCTATAACGGTGATGTGTTCCCGTGCGTGCGTGAGTTTGTTGAACATCTTACCGAGCGGAATTATTCTAACCGCACTGTGGCGTTTATGGAAAACGGCAGTTGGGCACCCACTGCGGCGCGTAAGATGCAGGAAATGCTCAAAGATGCCAAAAATCTCACCTTTGCGGAAAATACCGTGAAAATCATATCGGCACTGAACGATGACAGCCGCGCACAAATCAAAGCGTTGGCGGAAGAACTGTGTAAATAAGAAAAGACAAGAAAACCACGGTGTGGCAACAGCCACACCGTGGTTTTTTCTTAATCTGCCTTCCCCTCAAGGGGAAGGCAGATTAATGGTGTATACTTGTACAATTTCTCAAAATTTATTGACAAAACGGTACGACGGTGCTATATTGATAAAAAGACAAACCGATGACCGCGGGTAAGTACGCGTATACGCTTCGTTTGCAGAGAGCTGTGGATGCTGGGAACACGGTAACGGAAGATACGCCGAATGGACGCGGGAGGGCTGACCGAAAGGATACGAGTAGGGAGGACGGGGGGCTGCCCGTTACAGCAGATAGTACATTTTTGTGTATGAGAGGTGCGTCTTTGGACGAATTTGGGTGGTACCGCAGGAGTTGCTCTTGTCCCTTGTTGGACAGGGGTTTATTTTTTTGTTTGGAGGAGAAGACAAATGAACTTTAACGGTGTGGATTTTGATACCTATTTTAACAATTATCCCAATGCAGAAGGTTACTTCGGCAAATACGGCGGCGTATATGTGGATGACAAACTGAAAGCGGCAATGAAAGAGATTACCGAAGCGTATTACTCTATCTGCCAATCCAGAAAGTTTATCGCGGAGCTGCGCCGCATCCGCAAGGAATTTCAGGGCAGACCGACCCCCGTGTCTCACCTGGAACGCTTGTCCGATGCCTTGGGCGGTAAGGTACAGTTGTACGCAAAACGCGAGGATTTGAACCACTCGGGCGCGCACAAGCTCAACCACTGTATGGGTGAAGCGCTGCTTGCCAAATATATGGGCAAAAAGAAGGTTATCGCGGAAACGGGTGCAGGGCAGCACGGTGTGGCTTTGGCTACCGCGGCGGCGTATTTCGGGTTGCAGTGCGACATCTATATGGGGTCTGTGGACATTGCCAAGCAAGCGCCCAACGTTGCGCGTATGAAGATTTTGGGTGCGAATGTTATTGAGGTTACCCACGGTCTGAAAACCTTAAAAGAGGCGGTTGACGCGGCGTTTGACGCGTACAGCAAAGAGTATAAAGATGCTATTTACTGCATCGGTTCTGTTTTGGGCCCGCATCCCTTCCCGATGATGGTGCGCGATTTCCAGAGTGTTGTCGGCATTGAAGCCAGAGAGCAGTTTATCGATATGACAGGTCATCTGCCGAGCGCCATTGTGGCGTGTGTCGGCGGCGGCAGTAACGCGGCGGGCTTGTTTGCGGGTTTCTTAAATGATCCCATTGATATTTACGGTGTCGAACCGCTGGGCAGAGGCGAAAAATTGGGCGACCACGCGGCGTCCCTTAAATACGGTACCGAGGGCATTATGCACGGCTTTAACAGCATTATGCTCAAGGATGAAAACGGAGACCCCGCGCCCGTGTACTCGGTGGCGAGTGGCCTTGACTATCCGTCTTCCGGTCCTGAACACGCGTTTTTACAAGAAATCGGCCGCGTAAAATACGACGTTATCAACGATGAAGAAACCATTGATGCGTTCTTCAAACTGTCCCGTATGGAAGGTATTATTCCCGCTATCGAAAGTGCACACGCGGTGGCGTACGGTATGAAGCTTGCCAAGACGATGGAACACGGCTCGGTGCTTATCAACCTGTCCGGCCGCGGTGACAAGGATATGGACTACGTTATCGAAAACTACGGCATTCGTTAAAAATTATACAAAATTGCCCTTCAAACGCCCGTGAGAGCATCTCACGGGCGTTTTTTAGCCCTTTTGCACAAATATTGTGGATTTTTTTTGGCATCAAAAAGCGTAAAACCTGCATTTTCGCGTTGTTTTTTATGGTTTTATTTGGTAAAATATATGTAATAAAGCAAGAGATACTCTTGTGAGAGAGAAAGGGTGTTTTTTATGGGATATGCACGTTGTCCGCATATGCCGGAGTTTGACGTGCAGTGGTGCAATTCCACGGCGGTCACTTCCATTCAAAAACAAGAAAAAGCATTTGTCATTCGTGTCAAAGTCGGTACAAAAACACGGGCTTTGACCGTAACCTTCCCCAAAGTCGGCGGTGTACGTTTCACCGAGACAGAGGGCTTCTTTAAGTACGATGATACTTTGCCCGTGACCTACAGCGGCAAAAAGAATTTGCGGGTTGCGGCGGGAGAGAATGCTGTTGTATTCCGCAAAGACGCAGAGAAGGGCTTTTTGCTGGATGTGCAGAAGGACGGTAAAACGGTACTGTCGCTTGACGGCGAGAGCTTTGCCTTCGGTTTCCTTGGCAACAAAGTAAAAAAACTCAAAAAAATCAAGTTTGTTGCGCCGTTTGCAGACGGCGAGATGCTGTACGGTCTGGGCGAACGCTATAACAAATTCAATCAGGTCGGATGCCGCGCGTATTTATGGAACTTGGATACTGCTTTCGGTAAAGATGCAACGGAAAGTTATCAGAACATTCCGCTGTTGCACAGTACCGCAGGATATACGCTGTTCTTTAACAACACTTACGGCGGTCGGGCGGATTTCGGTGTAGAAAAGGCTAACGTGTACTCTTTTGATTATCTGGGTACGGCGTTTGACCTGTTTGTATTTACCGACAGTGCACTTCAAAACCTTGACCATTATTCGGTTATCACCGGCCGTCCCATTTTGCCTCCCAAGTGGGCATATCAGTATTGGATGGGCGGCGGCCTTGGTGCTTGGATGTATCAGGATAAAAGTTTTGCCGAAAACCTGCGCGAGTATCTGGACGGCTATGCGGCGATGGGTATTAAGCACATTGCTGCTTGCTACGGTGAATCCGGTCCTTGTAAGACGCCGGAGTGCTATGAAATGCTTAATGAATCCGGCTGCCGTATGCATTTCTGGAATCATCCGAGTCTGGCACAAGAACACGGCCTTCGTGTAGAAGGCGACGATTTTGACAGAGAAGGCAAAACTGCGCAGGAACACGTTACTTATGTCGGCAAGAAAATCTACGGCAGCGATGCGTTGGACGACCAGCCGTATCCGCAGGAAAAGAAAAACGGAAAGTGGTATATCCCGAGCACGTGGTTTGACTTTACCCATCCCAACGTCGGTAAACTGCTCGAAAAACGCTTTGAACGCTATTTCAAATTGGGTCTCAAAGGCGCCATGGTGGACTTTGGCGAATTTATCAAACCCGAATGGAAATTGTATAGCGGTGAAATGGGTGAGACTGCTCATAACCAGCACGCCTATTGGTATGCCAAAGCGATGTTTGAAGTGTTCCACAAATACTGCGGCGATGACCACGTATTGTATCAACGTGCAGGTTGTGCAGGCAGTCAGCATTGGACGGTAAACTTCGGCGGTGACCAGTCGGGCAACCCGAAAGGGCTCAACCAAGCGTTGGTCGGTCTTGTGACATCTGCGGCGTCGGGTATGCCGACCTGGGGCAGTGATATTGCAGGTCTTGGCGGCGCCCCCACTAATGAAACCTATGTCCGTTGGTTGCAGCACGGCACCTTCAGCCCAATTATGCGTGCACACGCAGGCGGCGGCCGTCCCGGCTCTAATCCGTGGAACTACGGTGAAACGGCTATGCAAGTGTTCCCCCGTCTGTTCTGGTGGCGTGAAAATATGCTTCCCTACATTTACAGTCACGCGGTAAACGCACATAAAACGGGTTCTCCTATCGCATTCCCAATGGTGATGCTGTTCCCTAAAGACAAAGCGGCTGTGGCGGAAGATGAGTATATGTTCGGTACAGAGTTGCTGGTAGCACCTGTTACCATCGAACATCTTAATTGGCGTATGGTGAAGTTCCCCGCAGGGAAATGGGTCAACCTGTGGAGCGGTGAAACGGTGGAAGGCGGCAGAGAACTGTATGTGTCTGCGCCCATTGATACCATTCCCGTATACGTACGCGAAGGTGCGGCGATGGTACTCGAACTGCCTAAAGAGACCTTGGCACCCTGCGAAAATATGGATGAAGTACCGCGCGTAAACGCCTTGTTGGTAACACCTACCACCGTAAAACGCGAATTGGTACATAATGTCGACGCAACTGCGGCATACACCTTCGTTACCGAAAGACAAGCTGACGAAGCGGTAACCGTTACCAACAAAGACGGCTTTGACGTGGGTGCTGTGTTGATATACGGTGTTGAAGCCACTAAGGTGTTGGTAGACGGCAAAGAGGTCGCTTTCACGGCGGAAGGCAACAAAACCACCGTACGTGTGGACGGCGGCTTTAAAACAATACAGATTTGGTAAACCAACGGTATAAAAGGAGAGAGTATTATGGCATACAGTAAGTGTCCTAAAATGCCGGTTATTCCGGTAGAATGGCAGGCAAACACCACAGTAACGTCGGTGCAAAAAGGCGAAAATGCTTTCGTATTCCGCACCAAGGCGGGCGGTAAGGCGTTTTCCTTTACAGTGACCTTCCCGAAGGTTGGCGGTGTGCGCATTACCGAAAGCAAAGGCTTCTTTGACAGCACCGATAACTATCCCGTTGCCTACAGCGGTAAGAAGGTGTTAAAAATTGCAGGCGGCAACCAAACTGTTCTGTTTAATAAAGACGAAGAAAAAGGCTTCGTTTTGCAGATTGTGGGTAAAGACGGCACACCCGTGTTTTCTTTGGATGGCAATGCGGTAGAGTTTGGCTTTGCGGGCAACAAAATCAAAAAGGTCAAAAAGGTGAAATTCAACATTGCGTTCAGCAACGACGAAATGCTGTACGGCCTCGGTGAACGCACCAATACGCTCGACCAGGTCGGTCACGACGTGATGACCTGGAACGTGGATACCGCCATTCACAATCCCAATGGCGACAACGGCAAGGACCATAACGAAGCGTACAAAAACGTTCCCGTGTTACATAGCACCAAAGGGTACTTCCTGTTTGTTAACTCTATGTACGCGGGTTGGTATGATTTCGGTAAGACCGTTCCGGGCGTTTACAGTTTGGAATTCAACGGCCCTACTACCGATTTTTACGTGTTTACGGGTACTCCGAAGGAAAACCTGAAATGCTACACTGATTTGACCGGTCACACCATTATTCCGCCCAAGTGGACCTTCCAATATTGGATGGGCGGCGGTGCACCGCAGTGGAGAAATCCCGAAGATCCTCAGGATAAGGAATATTACAAAACCTGCTTCCGTAACTATATTCAGGGGTATGCAGATTTGGGTATTCATCACATTGCGGCTTGCTACGGTGAAGGACAGCCCTCTCTGAATAAGGAGGGTTACGAAATTGCCGCGGAACACGGCATCCGTATGCTTATCTGGAACCATCCGAGCCTCAATATGGACTTCTGTAAAGAAGTGCTGGGCACCGACGATTGGGCATTGTTGCCGCGCATTACCGATAAACACAATAAACCCGCGAAGGTGGAAACGGGCGGTCCGTGGATCGACTTTACCAACCCCAATACCATTATCGCTTTACGCGCACACTACAAAAAATACTTTGAATGGGGCTTAAAAGGCGCAATGATCGACTTTGGCGAGTTTGTGCCCGGTGATGCGCTGATGTGGAACGGTAAAGACGGTAACGCAATGCACAACGAGCATTCCTATTGGTACGCCAAAGTGATGAAACAGCTGTTTGATGAAAACTGCGGAGATGACTATATCCTGTTCCAGCGTTCTGCCTGTGCAGGCAGCCAAGGCTTTGTTGCTAACTTCGGCGGTGACCAGGCGGCGCGCTTCTACGGTTTGAAGCAAGCATTTTATGCAGGTATGACCATTGGCGCTTCCGGCTTTAACATCTGGGGCAGTGACATCGGCGGCTACCACGGCACGCCTACCCCCGAACTGTTTATGCGTTGGATGGCGTACGGCGCGTTCAGCCCGATTATGCGTTCGCACGGTATCGGTATGGAGCGTAACCCGTGGGCATACGGTGAACAGGCTACCGAGTTTTTTAAGAGACTCTATTGGTGGCGTGAAAATATGCTGGACTATATGTACAGCAACGCTGTCAACAGCCATTATACCGCCGAACCGATGATGCGCGTCATGGCAATTGAATTCCCTGAGGATGAATTTGCGAAGGTAGATACCCAATATATGTTCGGCTCTGAGCTGTTGGTAGCACCCATTATCGAAGAAGGCCGCCGTTGCAAGATGGTGGCGTTCCCGAAGGGCAATTGGGTCAACCTGTGGACCGCTGAAAATTATGTGGGCGGCCGCAAGACGATGGTTGAGGCCGATTACGACGATATCCCTGTATATCTCCGCGCGGGTGCCGCGATGGTGCTCAATCTCACCGAAAGCCTTGAAATCTGCGAGAATATGGAGGATAAGAAGGTTGTAAAAGCGCTTCTTACCACCCCCGCAGACGGCAAACGCGAGGTGGTGCATTACACCGATGCGGATAACAAGTATACCTTCGTGACCGAAAAGGTTGAAAACGAAGCGGTGACTGTTACTAATAAAGATGGCTTGGCGTTGGATGCTGTTTTGGTATACGGCGTAGAAGCCAAGAAGGTTTTTGTTGACGGCAAAGAGACTGCGTTTACCGCAGAAAATAACAAAACGGTTGTAAAGACATCTAAGGGCTTTAGGACCGTACAAGTATTCTAATTGTATGAAGGCGGCGGTTTGACATCAAACCGCCGCTTTTAACATTTGTTTCTTGGTTGAAACGTTTTTTACAAAAAACAGTTCAAATTTACCATTGAGTATCTGCTGTATGATTGGTATGCTTTTTATGCAAATATATAAGAACGCTACTGTTCTGAAAGCGAGGTTTTAGTATGCCGGGTCCTTTAATGCCTGAAATTGCTGTGGAATGGAAACCTATTGAGAAACTTTTAAGGGTGGAACGCGGTGCCAAGGCTTTGTTGCTGGATGTACAAGCAGGAGAAACGGTGGTGACCTTGCAGGTGACCTTCCCCGTTGTCGGTGGTATGCGTGTTCGCGCGAATGACGGCTTTTTTGCGGCGGATGAAGTAGAAACCATTATCTATACCGCAGAAGGTACGTTGAAAGCAGGTAATGTTACCGCGAAATTTGCGGAAGATGCTAAAAACGTCTTCACGTTGGCAATTCTAAACGCAAAAGAGAAAGCTGTATTCACTGTAAACGGCAACACCTTTACACTAGGTTTTGCGGACGGCGTGGCAAAGAAAGTGCTGTTTACTGCACCGTTTGCCGAAGGCGAAGTGCTGTACGGTCTGGGTGAACGCTACAATGGTGTCAATCAGGTGGGTAGAGTATCCAATCTTTGGAACCTGGATACGGGATTCGGTGCAAAACCGGGAGAAACCTATCAGAACGTGCCGGTTTTACACAGCACCGCCGGCTACTGCGTGTTTTTTAATACTATGTACGGCGGCACGGCAGACTGTGGCGTAAAAACGCCGTTTGTGTATACGTTGGATTTTAACGGTCCGATTTTGGATGCCTTCTTCTTTGTGGGAGCGCCTGTTGAAAATATTGACAGCTACACCCAATTGACCGGTCGACCGTTCCTGCCGCCCAAGTGGGCGTATCGCTATTGGATGGGTGCTTGTTGGGGCGCTTGGAAGTATACCGGCGAAGGTACATACGCAGAGAAATTCCAACGCTTTATTGACGGGTATGCCCAAATGGGTATTCATAACATCGCCGCCGTGTACGGCGAAGGCATTTCCCGCTATGAAGACAGTTATGAAATTTCTAATAAATACGGCATTCGTATGCTGCATTGGAATCACCCGTCTCTGAGAAAAGGCATGGAAACGTTAGCAAAAATGGGCATTGACGACATCAATGACCCGGGAGCCCCCGTTATCCATATGCCCGACAAGGAATCCACTGCGATGCATTGTGACGGGATAGAAAAGTGGATCGACTTTACACATCCCCGCGCGTTGGAAGCATTAAAACACGAATACGATTACCTTATCGATTTCGGTATCAAGGGTGCTATGGTGGACTTTGGCGAATATACCCACCCCGATGCGATGCACTATAACGGCAAAGACGGCAATGCGATGCACAACGAGCATTCGTATTGGTATGCCAAAACAATGTACGACCTGTTTTACAGCTTTTGCGGAGATGACCACGCGCTGTTTATGCGTAGTGGTTGTGCGGGTGTTCAGAAATATATTATGCATTTCGGCGGTGACCAATGTTGTGATTTCCGCGGTCTGCGGCAGGCATTTTACGGCGGTCTTAATGCCGGCGCTTGCGGCTATGCCAACTGGGGTAGTGACATCGGCGGCTTGGGCGGTGTACCGAGTGACGAACTGTATATCCGTTGGTTGCAGTATTCCACCTTCAATCCGTTGATGCGTGCACATGCCAACCAAAAACACCGTAATCCGTGGGAATACGGTGAATTGGCGGTAGAGGTGTTTAAGAAGCTCTATTGGTGGCGCGAAAATATGCTGGATTATGTATACAATCTCGGTGTATACGCGAACAAGTGCGGCTTGCCGATGATGCGCGCAATGCCTATTTGCTTCCCCGAAGACAGGCAGATGGAACAAGTGGACGACGCGTTTATGTTCGGTAGTGAGTTGATGGTGGCACCGGTGATGAAAGAGGGCAATGGCACCTTAAACGAACGTGAAATCCGTTTCCCCAACGGCAATTGGGTGAACCTGTGGACAGGCGAAGCCGTGTTAGGCGGCAGAACGCTTGAGGTGAATGCACCGCTGGATACCATTCCTGTATATCTTCGTTCCGGTGCGGCGATGATGTTGACCGTTCCCGCGGAAACGCTGGATATTTGCGAGAATATGGAAGACAAAGACTTGACACGGGTATTGTTGACCACGCCCGCTGTTGAAAAACGTGAAGTGGTACAGTACAAGGATGAGGATACTGCGTATACCTTCGTCACCGAAGGCGGCGACGCTAAGGTGAAGGTCACCAACGTGAACAACGCTAAGCTCGGCGGCGCATTGGTGTACGGTGTTGAGGCAACCCGCGTTGTTGCAGACGGCAAAGAGGTGGCATTTGCTGCTCAAAACAACAAAACCAAAGTATTCCTGCCCGAAGGCTTTAAGGAATTGGAAGTGTTTTAAAGATAAAAACCGCGAGGTGTATGCTTCGCGGTTTTTTGTTGTAAAAGAAGGGTACAAGATTGACAGAAACGTACAAAGAGGGTATAATAAATAGAATAAAATGAAGGGGGTGTCGGCTGTGAAAACCAAAATCGCGGCGTTATTGTTTTGCTTGTGTCTGTTGCTGTGCGGATGTATGGATATCGAATCGTATTTACAGCCGCCGTACCCCGAAGGACAACAACAGGCGGTGTATACGGCACTGACGCAAGCGTTATCCCGCGGTGAAACGGGCGACGTCTATACGCTGAAATATGCTTCGGTGAATAACACGTCTTCAGCATTTGTTATGCTAAATGCGGACGGTGATTTGACGCAAAAGGATGACGCCGTTCTTGCGGTTGCCTTTTATACACCGCGTGGCGGTGAACGCGTGTATCTCGCATTGCTGCGCCGTGAACAAAGCGGTTGGAAAACGGTGACCTACGTAAAAGGCGAAGGCACCGATTTGCATACAGCAACGGTTGCAGACCTGGACGCGGACGGTACAATGGAACTGCTGCTTGGCTGGGATTTATTCAGCAAAGAATATCAATTAAGCATTTATCGCTTGGATGATACCATGCACACCGTAAAGGATGCGGGCAGATATACCGCTTTCCTGACCAAGGATATGAATGCGGATGCCAAGGATGAGATTTTGCTGTTACATATCGGCAACGGTATTACGGCAACCCTGTGTCAATATGTGAATAAAAGCATTACGGTCATGGATACCGTGCCTTTGCGTGAAGATGTGCGCAGCTTTGAAAAACTGTTTGTAGGATACACCACGGGCGGTAACGACGGTGTGTATATGGATGTTAAGCTTGCGGCTGATACGTATGCCACCTTGTTGGTATATTGGGATGGCGCAAAGCTGTGTGCACCGTTGTTTGATACAACCACGGGTAATGCCATGGTCGCTGACCGTGTGGCGGCGGTTTCGGTAATGGATGCGGACGGCAACGGTGTTCCCGAAATTCCGGTTACCACCCGCTTGACCGACGGCGGACAGGCCGCCCCCGAGGAAACCTGGCGCTGGCTTACCGAATGGTATACGTGGGACGTAGCGAGCGGCACGGCGGTGCGGCAGTTTGGCAGTATTGTCAATCGTTCTGACGGGTATAGTATAGAATTGGAAGAAGAATGGATAGGCGCGGTGGTTACCCGCTATGATATCGAAACATATACCTTGTGGTTGGAGTATCAGACGGAAGAGGGTAGAAAACCGTTTTTGGCTGTGCAGAACACGGCTGCATTGCGTAACCCCGTTTCACCTGCCGAAGGATATACCTTTGAAATGCTGCCGGGTGGCTTGCCGCTGAAAATATGGTACGAAAGTGAAACGCCGTTTCATCTGACCACCGAAAAGGTGAGCTATATGCTGGTAGAATTGTAAGGAGGCGGTATTTTGAAACACATATTGGTTTGTGAAGACGAAACCGCTATCCGCGAGTTCGTGGTATTCAACCTGCAACGCGCGGGATATACCGTGTTGGCGGCAGACAGCGGAGAAAAGGCATTAGAGCTGTATGAATCGGCGACCGTGCCTGTAGATATTGCCCTGTTGGATGTTATGTTGCCCGGGATAGACGGCTTTACCGTTTGCGAGCGGTTGCGTGAGAAAAATGCCGCTATCGGTATAGTGATGCTTACCGCCCGTTCGCAGGAAACCGAAAAAATCACAGGCTTGCAGAAGGGCGCTGATGACTATGTGACCAAGCCCTTCAGCCCCGCGGAGCTGGTGGCGCGTGTGGAAGCACTGTACCGCCGTGTACAGGTTGCCCGCGAAAAGACCGAGACGCTGGTACGCGGTGAGTTTGTTTTGGATACGCATAGCCATGTGTTGCGTGTGAAAGATACTCTTGTGGAACTGACCCAGACGGAGTTTCAGATATTGAAATTTTTCTTTTTGCATCCGCAGGTGTGTCATAAACGCGAAGCGATTATCCAACACGTGTGGGGAGATGCGTATATGGGCGACCCGAAGGTTGTGGACGTGAATTTACGCCGCTTGCGTATGAAGATAGAAAAGGACCCTTCCGCACCGCGCCATTTGATTACCGAGTGGAAGAAAGGGTATAAGTGGGAGGACTGAAAGGAGGAACGGTATGGCGGTCAAGAGAAGTATAACGAGACGTTGGATGCTGTATGGCTTTTCGGTGATTGCCGCCGTTCTGTTGGCAGTCGGCTGCGTGTTGTCCGCATTGGTGTATAACTACTATCAGCGCGGTGTCGCCTCCTTCTTGGAAGAAAGGGCGGCGCTATACCGACGCTCCGCGGTATTCCAAACGGTTACGGCGGAAAATTGGAAAGATACTGCGTTTGTGTGTGTGGATAACTTTGAGAGCAAAGAAAAAATGGAACTGCAGGCGTTATCCGAAAAAGGCGCTGTTTTGGCTTCCTCAACCGGCTTTATGCCGTTAGGGACGGATACGGTTGTGGATTTTACCGCGGCAAAAGCCGCGGGCGGTAGCTATATCCGCGATATGCGCAACGGGTCGGGGGAACATATTATGGCGCTGACCGTTGTGGAAACCGAGAAGGACGGCACGGTGATAGGCGCTTTACGGTACGTTGTCAGTATGCAGCTGGTTGACCGACAAATCGGTCTGTCGGTTTTTGCCATTGGCGGTGCGGTATTGTTGGTGCTGCTTTTTGCGGCCTTGGTGAGCTTTTATTTCATTCGCTCTATTGTACATCCTGTTGAGGAAATCGGCAGAGCGGCACGGCGTATTGCAAGGGGTGAATATGCCTACCGTGTCGAAAAATACAATAACGACGAGCTTGGCGAGCTGTGCGATACCATCAATTATATGGCGGCGGAAATTGAACGCGCGGAACAGATGAAGAATGATTTTATTTCCTCTGTTTCCCATGAACTGCGCACACCGCTTACCGCTATTCGCGGTTGGACCGAGACTTTGCAGAGCGTCGGCGATGAGGACCCTGCACTAGTAAAGAAAGGTATGGAAATCATTGCGGAAGAAACCGACCGACTAAGCGGTATGGTGGAGGAATTGTTGGACTTTTCCCGTATGCAAAGCGGAAAACTCACCTTGCAGTTTGATACGGTGGACGTGGTGGCTTTGTTGGAGGAAACGGTGTTTCTGTTTCGGGACAGAGCCGATAAAAAAGGTGTGTTTTTGCGTCTGGCAGGCAAAGGCGGCTTGCCGCATATCAGCGGCGACAGCGACCGCTTGAAGCAGGTGTTTATCAATGTGTTGGATAACGCTATTAAATACAGCGATGCGGGGGATACCGTGCGTGTTGACTATGCCGTGGTAGGTAAAAACGTACAGGTGGTGGTCGGCGATACGGGAAAAGGTATCGCGCCGGAGGACCTGCCGCACGTAACACAGAAATTCTATAAAGCAGACGTTACCCGGCCGGGCTCGGGTATCGGCCTGGCGGTGTCGGAAGAAATTGTCCGCGGTCACGGCGGCATTATGGAAATTGACAGTAAACTGTCGGTAGGTACGGGTATCATTATCAATCTGCCTATCAGAAAGGATTAGCGGTATGAGTGAAAACAACGTAATAAAAAAGACCTCAATCGGCGGACAGGCGCTGATTGAAGGCGTGATGATGCGCGGTCCCGAGGTGACCGCCATGGCGGTACGGCATACGTCGGGCGAAGTGATTGTAGAGGAATGGGGCACCAAAGGTGCTGACAAACCCAAATGGATGAAACTGCCGTTTGTTCGCGGTATTTTCAATTTTATCGATTCCTTACGTTTCGGCTATAAAGCGTTGATGCGTTCTGCGGAGCTCAGCGGCCTTGAGGAAATGGAAGAGGAAGGAGAACTGCCGAGTTGGTTTATGAATACCTTGATGGTGCTGTCAGCGGTGTTGGGCGTTCTCATTTCGGTGGTGTTGTTTATTTGGTTGCCTACCTTCCTGTTCAGATTGCTCTCCGGTGCCGTACCCGCGCTTGACCACGCGATAATCCGCGGCGTTTTTGAAGGCGTGCTGCGCATTGCCTTGTTTGTGGGGTACGTGGCGGTGATTTCCTTGATGAAGGATATCAAGCGTGTGTTTATGTATCACGGAGCGGAGCATAAAACCATTTTCTGTTATGAAAAGGGTTTGCCGTTGACGGTGGAAAACGTCCGTGAACAGTCCCGCTTTCATCCGCGTTGCGGCACTTCGTTTATGATTTTGATGCTGCTGGTGGGTATGGTGGTGTCTATGCTTATCCCGAATATGCATTCGGTTTTGCGTACAGCCATCAAGCTGTTGACCTTGCCCATAGTGGTGAGTATTGGTTATGAACTCATCAAATTGGCAGGCAGAAAAGATAACGCGTTTACGCGCTTTATCTCTAAACCCGGTGTGTGGATGCAGCACCTCACCACCAAGGAACCCGAAGATGGGATGATAGAATGTGCTATCGCGGCGATGGAAAAGGTGCTTCCCGAAGATGTGGAGGCAGATCGGTGGTAACCTATCAATCGTTGTTGTCGGATATCACCGCGCGCTTTGCGACGGCGGGTATGGAAGACGCCGCGTTTGATGCCCGCTGTATTTTGGAGGATATCGGCGGTATGCCGCACGGGATATTGCCGCCTGCTGTTGCCGTGCCGAGCGAAAAAAAGGCGGCTGTGGAAACGGCTGTCCTCGAACGGCTGCAAGGCAGACCTTTACAGTATATACTCGGTGAATGGGATTTTTTGTCCCTGCGCTTGTATGTCGGTGAAGGGGTGCTGATCCCGCGCCAGGATACCGAAATACTGTGCGAAACGGTGGCGTCGGCATTAAAGGATACCCCTGAGCCGCATATGCTTGACCTTTGTGCGGGGAGCGGATGCGTCGGTCTTGGCGTAGCGTCGTTGTTACCGCGTGTGACGGTGACCGCTGTCGAAAAATCCAAAGAAGCCTTTACATATTTAGAAAAAAACATTGCACGGTATCCTTCCTATGCCGTGAAAGCAGTGCAAGGGGATGTGCTTGCCGACTATATGCAGTTTGAGGATACGTACGATGCGATTGTATCCAACCCGCCGTATATTCCCGCCGCACAGCTTCAGGGCTTGATGCGTGAGGTGAAAAACGAACCGCGTTTGGCTTTAGACGGCGGCGCAGACGGCCTTACCTTTTACCGCACCATTTGTACCCATTGGGTGCCAAAGCTGAAAACGGGTGGCTTGTGCGCGGTGGAAATTGGTTTTGATCAAGGCGAACAAGTGTACCGTTTGTTCGGTGAGGCAGGCCTTGAGGATTGCCGTGTTGTGAAGGATTATGGCGGCAATGACCGTGTGGTGCTGGGATATCGCCGATAAAAGGAATTTTCAAAAAATAAGAACGAATGTTCGATTTTTTCGTAAAAACTATTGATTTTTGTGAAAAAGCGTTGTATACTGTGTGAGAAGACAAGGTTTTTGAGAAAGGAATAGATGAAATGGCAGAGAAAAAGACGACAGCAAAAGCGGCAGCGGCGGCAGATGAAAGAAAAAAAGCGTTAGATGCGGCACTGCAACAAATTGAAAGAAATTACGGTAAAGGTGCTGTAATGCGTCTTGGTGAACATCACGGTATGCAAATTGACAGTATTCCCACAGGGTCTATGGCGTTGGACGCGGCACTTGGTGTCGGCGGCTTGCCCCGCGGCAGAATTATTGAGATTTACGGTCCCGAAGCGTCGGGTAAAACCACCCTTGCGTTGCACGCGGTAGCGGAAGCACAGAAAAAGGGCGGCGAAGCGGCATATATTGACGTGGAACACGCGCTTGACCCTGTCTATGCCCGCGCGCTGGGTGTAGATGTGGACTCTTTATTAGTGTCTCAGCCCGATGCAGGTGAACAGGCCTTGGAAATTATGGAAGCGCTGATTCGCTCGGGTGCTGTGGATATTGTGGTACTTGACTCTGTGGCGGCGCTGGTACCCCGCGCGGAAATCGAAGGGGAGATGGGCGATAGCCACGTTGGTTTGCAGGCGCGCTTGATGTCGCAGGCGATGCGTAAATTGGCACCTGTTATTGCAAAATCCAACTGTATTGCCATTTTCATTAACCAATTGCGTTTAAAGGTCGGCGTGGTATACGGTAATCCGGAAATCACCTCGGGCGGTAACGCGCTCAAATATTATGCGTCGGTGCGTCTTGACGTGCGCCGTACCGAAACGCTTAAAAGCGGCGGCGAAGCTATCGGTTCGCATACCCGCGTAAAAATCGTGAAAAACAAGGTGGCACCGCCTTTCAAGGAAGCGGAATTTGACGTGATTTACGGACAGGGCATCTCCCGCGACGGCGAGCTTATCGATCTTGCTGTCAAATTGGATATTATCCAGAAGTCGGGCGCTTGGTTCTCCTATAAAGAGGACCGTTTGGGCCAGGGTAGGGATAATACCAAGGAATATCTGCGCAACCATCCCGAATTGTTTGCGGAAATTGAAGCGCAGGTGCGTGAAGGCTTGCCGCGCTTAAATCCGCAGAGAAATTTTGCGGCACCCGCACCGCAACCGGTGGAAATTCCGATTGAAGCGGCGGCGAAGGTGTCGGCACCGGCGGCAAAAGCGCAGATTGATATTGTAGTAGATGATGAATAATATAAAAGGCGGCTATGGGGCGGGTGTCTCTGCCGCCTTTTTTGCGTGCAGGTAGGCATATATGAAGATTATAGAAAAAAAGAAAATACGCGGTGCGCAATATGTGCTGTCTTTTGATACGGATGAGGATTTTACGGTCACGGTGGATGCTGCCACCTTTGACGAGTCGTATTATTATGTCGGCAGGGAGATTTCTGCTGATGAATTGAATGCGTTGCTAGCATTGTCCCGTAAAAACCGTACTCGCTCTCGTGCACTGTACTATCTTTCGGGCAGGGATTACGCCAAAAAAGAGCTGGAACGCAAGCTTTCGCGTTGTGCCGACAGAGAGACTGCCGCTCAAGTGGTGGACCGTTTGGAACAGGTGGGGCTTGTGAATGACAGCGCGTATGCGGAACGAATGGCGCGCAGCTTGGCCAACTACCGATTGTATCCGCGGCGGCGTATTGTTTCGGCTTTGCGGGAAAAAGGCGTGTCCCGCGAAGATGCCGAAAATGCCGTAGAACAACTTGAAACCGATGATTTGCAAGTTGCACTTGCACTCTTGCGAAAAAAATATTATAATAAGTTGCAAGAAAAGACCGACCGTGAAAAGGTTGCCGCCGCTTTGGTGCGTAGCGGCTTCGGTTTTGATACGGTGAAAAAGGCAATAGAGATTGTCGCTATGGAGGAAACGTAACAGGGTATGGCTATAAAGGTTGGTATGGTATCGCTCGGCTGTCCGAAAAACCAAATGGATGCCGAACTGATGCTTGCGTCCTTGTATGAGGCGGGAATGGAAATCACCCCCGACAGCGGGCTTGCGGATGTTGTGGTGGTAAATACCTGCGGCTTCATTGAGGATGCTAAAAAAGAAGCGATTGAAAATATTTTGGAGTTTGCCGCGCTTAAACAGGAAGGGCGTATCCGCGGCATTGTTGTAACCGGTTGTATGGCACAGCGGTACGGACAGATGGTGGCGGATGAATTGCCCGAATGTAACGCGGTATTGGGGCTTGGTGCTAACCGCGATATTGCAGAAGCGGTCAAAACCGCGTACGAAGGCGGCAGTATGCAGAGTTTTCCGTCTCTTGACAATTGGCTGTTGGACGGCAAACGTATACAGTCTACGCCGCATTATTTCGCGTACCTGCGTGTTGCCGACGGCTGTGATAACCGTTGTACATACTGCGCGATTCCGCTGATTCGCGGCGGCTTGCGCAGTCGCAAACAAGAGAATATCATTGCCGAGGCGAAAGCACTTGCAACGGCAGGTGTAAAGGAAATTGTGGTGATTGCGCAAGACCCTACCGTGTACGGTGAGGATATTTACGGTGAGCGACGCTTGCCCGCTTTGTTGCGTGAACTCTGCCGTATTGACGGCATCGAATGGATACGTCTTTTGTATTGTTATCCCGAGCATATCACCGACGATTTGTTGCAGGTGATGGCAACCGAACCGAAAATCGTCAAATATCTCGATATGCCGATTCAGCACGCATCGGGAAACGTGTTGCGCGCGATGAACCGTAAAGCGGATAAGGAAACGTTGACGGCACTTATTAGGCATATCCGTGAAACGGTGCCGGGTATCACTCTGCGCACCACCGTGATGGTCGGTTTCCCCGGTGAAACAAAAGAAGATTTTGAACAACTGTCTCAATTTGTGGGGGATATGAAATTTGACCGTTTGGGTTGCTTTACCTATTCGCCCGAAGAGGGTACACCCGCGGCAGCCTTGCCCGACCAACTTCCCGAGAAGGTAAAACAAAAACGTTGTGACCATATTATGGAAAAACAGGCGCATATTGTGGATATGTTGGAGGAAGCGCAGATTGGCAAAACGGTTACGGTGCTTGTGGAAGGCTATGACCGTTTGGCGGAGAGCTGGTTTGGACGCAGTGCGGCGCACGCGCCCGAAATCGACGGTAATATTTTCTTCTCCGTGCCCCAAGGTGTGCGTCCCGCGACGGGGGATTTTGTAAACGTGAAAATAACCGACCGTTTAGATTGGGATTTGATAGGAGAAATGTGCGATGAATTTACCGAATAAACTGACGGTGGTGCGTATTGTTTTGGCACCGGTCTTTTTACTGTTGCTCACAATAGAATTTCCGTTTCACAACCTGATTGCGGGTATTGTTTTCGGTGTTGCTGCTTTTACCGATATGCTGGACGGCAAAATTGCACGTCGCGACGGTCTTATTACCAACCTCGGTAAGTTTTTAGACCCGCTTGCGGATAAAATGCTGACCACCGCCGCATTTATCGGCTTTTTGGCGGCGGGTCACCTTGACGTGTGGGCGGTGATGCTGATTTTGACCCGCGAATTTATGGTCACCTCGGTGCGCTTGCTTGCCGCAAAGGACGGCAATGTTATTGCTGCGAGTATGGCGGGTAAGGTGAAGACCGTTATGCAGTTTGTGGCCATTATTTATATGATTGCCGCGCTGGAGGTGTGCAGTTGGCAGAACACCCTGCTTTTAGGGGTGCTGCCCGACGTGTTTTACAGTGTGCTGCTGATTATCGGCAGGGTGCTTGTCTGGGTTTCGGTGTTTTTCACCATCCAGTCGGGCGTGCAGTACGTGTGGAACGGCAGAAAATATTTTTCGGATAATTGAAAAAAGTGTGGACTTTTCGGAAAAACTTATATATAATGTGGTAGAAATGCAATCGGCAGGAAAAGTATGTGTTTGTCGGTATGACAGAGAGAAAGCGCCACGGCTGAAAGTGCTTTTGATATGCGGAACACAAAAATGCACCTGACGGCAGGGCGGGGGAATGTAGTATCTCGCTTCGGTTGCCCCGTTATCGGCTTTTTGAGTAATAAATCGGAGTGGAACCGCGAACTTTCGCCTCCGACAGCTTTTGGCTGTCGGAGGCGTTTTTGTTATCATAGGGGGTTTGTATGCTGAAAAGAATGATAGAGGACATTCGCACCATCCGTGAGCGCGACCCTGCGGCGCGGTCGGCTTTAGAAGTGATGCTGTTATATAACGGTTATAAAGCCGTGCGGTCGCACCGTTTGGCAAACTTTTTTCACCGTCATGGTTTCCGCCTGCTTGCGCGGTGGATTTCCCAGCGGTGCGTTTGGCGCACAAATATTGAAATTCACCCTGCCGCTACCATCGGCAGACGGTTTTTCATCGACCACGGCACGGGGGTTGTCATTGGTGAAACCACCGAAATCGGCGATGATTGCACCATTTATCAAGGTGTGACCCTCGGCGGTACGGGCAAGGATAAAGGTAAACGCCATCCCACGCTCGGGAATCACGTGATGGTGGGTGCGGGCGCTAAGGTGCTCGGCCCGATTCATATCGGTAATAACGTGCGTATCGCGGCAGGTGCTGTGGTG
>JAZSED010000087.1:0-4796 GCA_045531495.1 Acutalibacteraceae bacterium | reverse complement strand
AAGGATGCTAACGTGAAAGCGGCGGCTGACCTTAACGGTAAATTGGGTGTTGCGGAAAGCGGCTCTGCAGGTGAAACCTACGCCAAAGGTTTTGAAGGTGCTACCTTCAAGGGCTTCCCGAAACAGACCGACTGTCTGATGGAAGTAAAATCCGGTACCGCCGATTTTGCTGTTCTCGACGCACAGCTTGCTAAGAGCTACTGCGGCAAAGGCAACTATGCTGACCTTGAAATCATTGACGGCCTTTCTTCAGATGTTGAATACTATGCAATCGGCTTCAAGAAGGGTAGCGACCTTACCGCTAAGGTAAATGAACAACTTGTTGAGCTTGCAAAAGATGGTACAATCAAGAAGATTGCTGAAAAGTATGAAGTTCTCAACACTACTATTCTTGATTACGCTGACCAAGTAAAATAATTAACATATAAATAACTTTCGGAGATATATAATGACCTTTTTTCAAGTAACTCTATTTCTTTTGGAAGGCTTTAAATTATCTTTGCTAATCTTTGCGGTGACGCTGCTTTGCGGCGCACCGCTTGGTTTGCCTATAGCCTTTTGTTCCATGAGCCGTTTCAAACCGATACAAGCAGTATCTAAAGTTTTTGTTTGGATTATCAGAGGTGTGCCGCTGATGCTCCAGATATTTATTATCTACTATGTGCCGGGCTTGCTGTTCAATTTTCAACTGTTTGGTGAAATTGATAAGCTTATGCTCATCAATTACGGTATTCAGGATGCAGGCAGAATTGTGGCAGTGCTTATTGCATTTACCATTAACTACGCATGCTATTTCTCGGAGATTTATCGTGGTGGTATTGAGAGCATTTCGCAGGGACAGTACGAAGCGGGCTACGTGCTTGGACTTACCAAATCGCAGGTGTTCCGCAAAATTGTATTTAAACAGGTGGTCAAACGGATTGTGCCGCCGATGTCCAACGAAATTATCACCTTGATTAAGGATACCGCGCTTGCCAACTGTATTGTGGTTTGTGAAATCATCAAGCAGGCGAAGGATTTAGCGGCAACCAAGGCAATGGTGTGGCCGTTGTTCTATACCGGCGCGTTTTATCTGATTTTTGTCGGCATTTTGACCATTGTACTCGGCAAGGTCGAGAAGAAACTGAGCTATTTCAGGAGTTAAGATATGGCATTATTAGAGGTCAACAACATAATAAAGAGTTTCGGTAAGACCGAGGTGCTTAAAGGTATCGGTTTTTCTCTCGAAAAAGGCGAAGTGTTATCCATTATCGGTTCCTCCGGCTCGGGTAAAACCACCCTTTTGCGGTGCTTAAACTTCCTGGAAACACCCGATGTCGGTACTATCAGTGTAGACGGCAAGCTGCTGTTTGACGGAGAAGGACAGCACGCATTGAATGACGAGGAAATACGGGCAAATCGCTTGCATTTCGGTCTGGTATTCCAGAACTTTAATCTTTTCCCGCAGTATACCATCAAGGAAAATATCACCTTGGCACCGACCTTGTTAAAACGCGGCACCGCTGAGGAGATTTCCGCTTTGGCAGATGATTTGATTGCGCGAGTCGACCTGACGGCGCACGCGGATAAGTATCCTTGCCAATTGTCGGGCGGCCAACAACAGCGTGTAGCTATCGCGCGTGCGTTAGCGCTCAATCCCGATATTCTCTGCTTTGATGAGCCGACTTCAGCACTTGACCCGGAACTCACGGGCGAGGTGCTGAAGGTGATTCGTGGCTTGAAGGACAAGGACAGTACCATGATTGTGGTGACCCACGAAATGGAATTTGCACGTGGCGTGTCGGATAAGGTTATCTTTATGGCGGACGGTGTAATTGAGGAAATGGGCACACCCCAGCAGGTATTCGATAATCCGCAATCCGAAAAGACCCGCGCCTTCCTTAGTAAATCTTTGGAGGGATAAGGGATGAAGGATAGAAAACGCACCGCCGAAATGACCGCCGATTTGTATAATTTATTGGTGTCTTTAGATGACATAGAGAAGGTCAAGGCACTGTTTACCGACCTTTGCACCGATAAAGAAATTGAGCAGATGGCGCAACGTCTGCGTGCGGCTAAACTGCTCAAAGAGGGTAAAACCTACGCGCAGGTAATAGAAGAAACCGAAATTTCTTCCGCAACCCTAAGCCGCGTTTCCCGCTGTGTTCAATATGGGGAAGGGTATAGCCGATTTTTATAAAATAATAGTTTCCCCTGCGGTATGCACCGTGGGGGATTTTATTCTATATCGGCACAAAAGGATGAAACGATGAAAAAATCTTATGCTTTTGCAGGCATTGCTATTTTTCTGTGGTCTACCATGGCCACAGTTTCCAAACTACTGCTCGGCAGTATGACGGGAATGCAGGTGCTGTGTATCAGTTCGTTGTTTGCAGCGGTGTTTTTGTTGCTTTTAGGTCTTGGCAACGGTAAGGTACGCAAAATGCGGCAGTATTCTGCTGCCGATTATATCAAGATGACGGTGGCAGGGTTGCCGGGCACGTTTTTATATTATATGTTTTACTATATAGGCGCTGCACGTCTGCCTGCTTCACAGGCGTTTATCATTAACTACCTGTGGCCGATTATGAGCGTGGTGTTTGCCTGTATTTTGCTGAAAGAAAAAATGACGGTGCGTAAAGCGGTTGCCATTGGTATGTCCTTTTTAGGTGTGGTAATTGTGACAGGCGGTGACCTTTTGCATCTGACGGTCCAAACGGGCGTGGGCATCGGTGGCTGCGTGCTCGGTGCGGTATCGTACGGTGTATTTACGGCGCTGAATCAAAAATGGCGGTATGACACACAGACCGCAACTATGGTGGCATTCGGTACAACCTTTGTGATAACGTTGATGATCAACGTGGTAAGCGGAGAGATGTCAATACCGACTATGTCGCAACTGCCGGGGTTGCTGTTTAACGGCGTGCTGTCATTTGCGATACCCACTATGTGCTGGATTCTGGCGCTGTCCGACGGCAACACCGCAAAAATTTCCAATTTGGCGTATATCACACCGTTTTTATCGCTTGTGTGGACTTCGCTGCTGTTAAAAGAGCCGATTACCGTGTACGCAGTAGCGGGTCTTGTCGTGATTATTCTGGGTATTTTTATTCAATTGCAGGACAGTAAAAAGGCGTAACACACGCCTTTTTATTTTTTTGAGGCGGCACAAAAGGTTTGATTTCCTATATTATTTGTGCTATTATAAAGAAAATAGTGTGTAAAGGCGGGGGAAATATGTTTTTTGACGGACATACGGTGCCTGTACGGCTTCGTGAAGTGTACCATACATCCCGTAGTGTTGTGGAACACGCAGTAAATGCACAGGTGCTGAACGGCATTTTACATACGATGCGGCTTTCGGTCAGCGGACAGGCGTGCGAAATGGTGCTGGATGAGCAGACGGCACAGACTGCTGCGTTTTCCCTCAATATTCCGGCAAAAGGATTTCTGTCGCTGGTTTCCAATGCATCGGTGGATGATCACGGTGCGTTCCGACGTTTGCGTGTGTCGGTGAACGGTGAAACACTGGTGGATATAGATTTTACCGCTATCAAAGAAATACGGGAATTGGAAACGTATTTTGAGGGGTATTATTTTCCCAGCTTGGAGTGGGGACAAAAGGGCATGGAGGTGCCGATTTCCCGTTTTTGGGAGTTCAACGAAAGGGGCCATTTGCGTTGTAAGCGTGTCAATCCCGGTCGTATTCCTACCAACGATTACGGTGCGATGTGTTTGCTGACCTTACGGCTGCCGCCTGTGACTGATTTTGTTGCGGAGCTGGAGTTTGAGCAATGCTGGAAACGGTACGGCCTGTTGTTTGGCTGTGAAAAAGGCACTTTTGCATACGGTGCGGCGCCGCACACGGGAAAAATTGTGGCATTTCGCGGCAGCTTTGCATTTGCGGGAGCCCGTGGCACCCGCAATTTGATTGGCGATCTCAGATACGATGAAAGGTTGGCGGAAACGGTACGGATGCGCCGTCACGGTGACCGGATCATCGGTTGCAGCTACGAGGATGTGATGTCCACCTTCTGTGGAGAAGAACAACGCTCATTGCGTATGCATACCTTGACCTTTCATTATCATACAAATATGCGATACGTGTTGGAGGACGGCATTTTGCAGACGGCGGACAATGCAGTGGTGTATATGCCACCAAACCTGTGGTGTAGGTTAGAGGGCGATGACCAGGATGCTGTGTTCCGTGTAGAATTTGAGTGTCTGGAGGATTTGCCGTTCCGCCCGCTGTTGATACAACCGAAAAACGGAGAGAAGATACGTCGCTTATGCAAAGAATTACAAGATGTGTGGCGGCGGGCAGGGGCGGACAGGGATTACCGTTCTTTGTCATTGTTTTATCAGATTTTGGCGGAGCTTGAGCGAGAAAGAACAGCATTTTCGGATAATGCATCGCTGGCGATACGCACGGCAACGCAGTATATTGATGCGTATTTTACCTTGCCGAAGCTGTCGGTAAAAGCGGTTGCACAGGCGACAGACGTGAGCGAATCGTATCTTTTCCAGTTGTTTCGCGAGGCAGGACATCCTTCCCCGAAGGAATATATTGTCAGGCGGCGTATAGAATATGCCTGTAAGCTGTTGCAAGAAGGAAAGTATAAGGTATGTGAGGTTGCCGTGCGGTGCGGCTTTGCTGATGCGAAGTATTTTACGACGGCATTTCGCCGTGTGATGGGAGAGACCCCAAAACAGTACGGACAACGGTATAAAAAATAAGGAACAGCGAGTGGTAAAGAGCCACTCGCTGTTCCTTCGTTGACCGCAGAAAATATTTTTGACTTTTATAAAAGTTTTAC
>JAZSED010000014.1:0-2661 GCA_045531495.1 Acutalibacteraceae bacterium | reverse complement strand
CCTTCGCGGTCATAATAGAAATTAAACTTGCTTTCCAACGCGTTAATAATGTCGGTTTCGGTTTCGGGGAAGGTGTAATACTGTTTATCAACCGCTGTATATTTGCCGTTCACGTACGGGGACAGGCCTACCGCCGAGAAGGTATAGGTTTCCAAAGTGTCAGGCGCTTCTGCCTGCAACAACGGCGCGTTGACACCTTCTTCAAACTCTGCCGTTACGGTACCGCCGTTTGCGGATACAGCCGTAAAGGTGTTGGTACCCGTACGGGTGAGCGGTACATTGTTTCCGTTCGCATCTTTCAGCGCAAGCGTTTCGGTTGCCAAACGATATCCGTCAATGGCTTCTGCGGTTAAGGTGTACAGATATCCTGCATCGGTTTTTTCTGCTTCTACGCGGATATCACCGCCGTAAAAACGCAGTACCGACGGGTCGTCGTTTGCGGACGGGGTTGCCATATCGATAACGTTACCGTTTTCGTCGTAAATTTCAAGGGAAATCGCACCGATGCTGTTGTTTTTATCGCTGACACTGTACGCAAACGTACCTGCGGTGGTAAACGGTACCTCTAAATCCGTATAAGCATACAACGGCGTATTCATATCGGTCGGTGCATAGATAGCCACGTCACAGGTGGTACCGTGTGCTTCCACCGTCACCGCAACGTTTTTGGGCAAAACTTCTACTTCCTCGGTTTCGGGGTCATCAAAGGAAATCGCCAGATGGTTATACATATCGGTGGTGGAATCCCCACCGTGCTTAGTAACAATGTCTGCACCGCCTGCCACGGTCAAGCCTTTTCTGCCAATGGCAACAAACGCCTGCGTCTGCGGCATTTTATACCAGCCGGTTACAAAGCGGCCGGGGGTCTGCTGACGGAAGCCGAGTATCACAAGGCCCTTGTCTTCGTCCTCAAGGCGCGCTCTGAAGGTGGTTTTAAAGTCTTTGCCGACAATTTCCTGACCTAAGGAGTTCATCGGTACAAACGAGTCAATTTTACGGAACAGCTCGCTGCCTCCCGATTTGGCAACCGAACGCTGTAAATATTCGTTGGTCAGCAACAACCAACGGGTGTTACCGTCGCTGTCCCCGTTAGTAAACAGGTCGCGCTGTTTATACACATCACCTTCGCGGTTGTAGTAAAGGTGGAATTTGCTCTCAATCGCATGAATAATATCCGTCTCGGTTTCGGGGAAGGTGTAGTAGTTTGTGCCGCTCGCGGTGTATTTACCGCCGCTGTACGGAGACAAGCCTGCAGGGGTAAAGGTAAACTCTTTTTCTTCTACCGCACCCTCTGTCGATGCGTCTAATACAGGGATGCTGTCATCCCACGGCAAATCCAGGGAGAAGGAAAATTGGTTACTCATTTTATAATATTGGTCGCGCGAAGGAGAATAATATTCCACTTCCACGTCCTTGCCGTCATTGGAGAAGTAGAAATGTGCCACCAAGCCGGCACCGCCAATGATAGACTGGTCCACTTCCTGCGGGTCTACCAGCACGTGGGTAATGATGTTGCCGTGTTCACCCTTGCTCTTACCCATCACCACGTCCTGAGAGGAGTTGTGTCCCGAAATGACCAAAACCACATTCGGGAATTTCTTTATCACGTTGTGGAATAAATCCGCACCGTCACCCACTTCGCCCATTGCGGTGTACGTACCTCTCGTATTGGTAAAGTCATGGGTACTGATAATCACGCGATGGTCGGGATGGTTTTTGATAACCTCTGCGCCCCACGCCTGTACGGCGGTCGCAGGATGATATTCAAATACCACTACCAGATAATCCACACCGCCAATTGTAATTTCGCGGTAGTAGTTATTCATCGTATCGTCGTAGGTGACAACACCTGCGCCGTAAGCTTCTTTGGTGATATATTCGTTATACCAATCCCTATGGTCATGGTTACCGCGCATCACGTTATGCGGTACAACGCCATCCAAAATGGTCATCGCATTCGTAATCGCAACCCATTCTTTCTGCACACCTGCGCCCGTGTCGGTCAGGTCGCCGAGGGTAAACGCCATCGCCAGCTTTTTCTCGGCAGCGGTATCTTTAATGTACGTATACATACCGGGCAGGGTGCCGGGATTGTTTTTCGCTAATGTCTGGGTATCACCCACCACAGCAAAGGAAAAATCATACTCGCCAACCGCAGGTCTTTCATCAAACCACAACTGTTCCCACGTTGCATTGTGACCGCCCACGCTGTCGATAAGGGTGTCCCCTTCTTTTTTGCCTGCCAAATCATAGTGCGCCAACGTTGCGTTTGCACCGTTTACGGTAAGCGAACGGATTTCACCGCGCCAGTTGTAACCGTGGCCTTGACGCAGGTTGTTACCCACCGAGAACGCGGACTCTAACGGGAACGCTTCGGTATAAGCGGTCGTCAACGTCTGTTTCAATTCACCGTCTATGTAGCAATACACTTCACCTTTTGCGAAGTCGGGGGCGATTTTCAAGGTCAGCCATTCGCCCGTATCCACTACTACCTCGGTAAAGGTAAGTCTTTCCGCAGACGCATTGCTGTTTTTCTGCCAATACAAGTACGGCTGTCCCTTATCGTTCACCGCCACCTCGTAGAAGGTGTAACACTTATAGTACCAGTTACTGAACAGCATACAGGTACGGCTGTTCTGCGCAGCGGTCAATTTGATTTCC
>JAZSED010000155.1:0-6008 GCA_045531495.1 Acutalibacteraceae bacterium | reverse complement strand
GCGGCGAAGCCGATACTCCATTTAACAAAGATTTAACCTTGACACCTCTTGTCAATTCGTTTGTTTTCCTGTATGATAGAAATGTAAAAATTTGTAAAACGGAAGGGAAACGAAATGACAATTTTCGATTTTATTGCCTTTTGCGGCGGTCTTGCCTTTTTCCTGTACGGTATGCACGTGCTGTCGGCAGGTCTTGAAAAGACGGCAGGCGGCAAAATGCAAAGTATCTTACAGAAAATTACCGACAACCGCGTGAAAGGTCTTGCGGTGGGTACTGTGGTAACGGCGGTTATCCAGAGCTCTTCTGCTACCACCGTTATGTTGGTCGGTCTTGTAAACGCGGGCCTTATCGCATTCCCGCAGACCATCAGCGTGGTTATGGGCTCCAATATCGGTACAACTGTCACTTCTTGGCTGTTGTCTTTAGCAGGTATTTCTTCTAAGAACGTGTTCATTCAGCTGTTAAAGCCTGCCAACTTCTCCCCCATCATCGCCCTTGTCGGCGCGTTTTTGTTGATGTTCTCTAAAAAAGAGAAAAAGCAGAATGTGGGCACCATATGCCTTGGCTTTGCGGTGTTGATGTACGGTATGGAAGTGATGTCGGGCGCTATGGATCCGCTTGCGGAAAGCGAGACCTTCCGTAACATCCTCGTTGCGTTTGCCAATCCGTTTCTCGGCGTGTTGATCGGCACGCTGTTTACCGCGGTCATCCAGAGTTCTTCCGCGTCGGTCGGTATTTTGCAGGCACTTTCCTTAACGGGTGCGGTGACCTACGGCAACGCTATCCCGATTATTATGGGTCAGAACATCGGTACCTGTATCTCCGCCATTATGGCGTTGCCGGGCACCAACAAGAGTGCGAAAAAAGTGGCCATTTCCCATTTGCTTATCAAATGTGTAGGTATGGTGCTGTGGCTTATCGCGTGGTTGCTGGTTTCGGCATTGGTAAAACCTGCGTTTGCCGCCTTACCCACCAATCCGGCATCTATCGCCATTATGCATACCATTTACAACTTGGTAAACACCATTATCCTTTTCCCCTGCATTGGTCTTATCGAAAAAGCGTGTAACAAGCTGGTGCGCGGCGAAGAAGAAAGCGACATTCCCGAGGTGGCGCTGGACGAGCGTTTGTTCACTATGCCCGCCCTTGCCGCGGACAAGTCTTATGACACCACCGCCGAAATGGCGCAAGGCGCAGGCGAAACAGTGCGTATGGCATTTTCTCTGTTTGAAAACTACGATGAGGAAATCGCAACCGCGGTTTCCCGTCTGGAAAAAACTTTGGATAAATATGAAGATAAACTCAGCACGTATCTGGTCGGTCTGTCCCGTTGTGATTTGAGCGAGGCGGACGCGCGCACCGCCGCGATGCTGTTGCACACTATCAGCGACTTTGAACGTATCGGTGACCACGCAACCAACCTAATGCACACCGCCACCGAAATGCAAACCAAGGGCATTTCCTTCTCCAAGGAAGCAAAAGAGGAATTGCGTGTGCTGATTGCGGCGGTAGAGGAAATTCTACATAATACCGTCAAGGCGTTCGCGGAAAAAGACCTCGAGGCGGCGGTAGAAATCGAACCGCTCGAGCAGGTTATCGACACCCTTATCGACACCGTCCGCGGCCGTCATATTGTGCGTCTGCAGAGCGGCAACTGTACGATTGAGCTCGGTTTCATTTTAACCGATTTCTTGACCGACTGCGAACGCATCTCCGACCACTGCTCCAACGTCGGCGTTGCGTTGCTGGAAACCGCACACGGCACCTTCGATACCCACGCGCGTCTGAAAGCCATCAAAGCGCAGAGCAATGAAGATTTCCGTCAAAGCTATGCCGGCTATCTCAGCAAATTCTCGCTGTAAACTTCAAAACACGGTGCAACCCTGCGGTTGCACCGTGTTTTTTTATAATCCCAATATTTGGTATTGCACAATGCGACAAAATCCGCTATAATGTGTGTAGGCTGGCGAGCGAAACCGCAAAGGGGTTCAACTCTCGCCAGCCTAACCGTGAAAACGGTGAACAGATTTTGAAAAGAGGTTTTTTGTATGCAATCCAAGGTGTTTCGTTTTTTCGCTGTGCTGACGGCGATGGCATTGCTGTTCTCCTTTGCGGGCTGCCGCAACAGTGAGGCGCCGCTGTCCTCCGCCGAGCCCCCCACAACTACCGTGACCACGACCCAGGCACCGGTACGGTATATGAATCTGTTGACGGGTGAAGAAACGCTTACGACACAACAAAACCGTCCCGTTGCGTTTATGGTCGGCAACTCGGGATACAAAGGATATTTGCAGCAGAAAAACATTGATAAGGCCGACTTGTACGTGGAAGCGGAGACCGAAGGCGGTATCCCGCGTATTATGGCGGTGTTCGGCAGTATTGAAAATGTACCGAACCAGATTGGCCCTGTGCGCAGTGCGCGTACCCATTTTGTAAAAATGGCGAAGGCGCTGGATGCGGTGTATTGCCACGTCGGCGGCAGTACGCTCGGCAAACAGCTTATCCACACACTTGGTGTCAACGACCTGGACAGCCTTACGGTGGCGAGCGAGGAATTGAGAGCCGTTAACGGCAACTACAGTGAGCACGTCAAGGTGTTTACCAAAGATAAAATCAATGCCGCCGTTAAGAGCCGTAAGCTTTCCACCGCTACCGCCACCAAATCGCCGTTTGCTTTCGGTGAGAAAAAGGGTGATGGCGTCGGCAACTCGGTGCAGGTGGCAATTTCCTCCGCGTACTACAGCTCCTTCACCTATGATGCCGCCAAGGGTTTGTACGTAAAGCACCGCGGCAATCTTTCTACCCCTGTACATACCTCGTCCGACGGCGACCCGATTGCGGTGAAAAACGTTATCGTGATGTACGGCAACAAGTATCAGGAAGACGCAGGGCATATCAGCTTTACGCTTTCAAGCGGTTCGGGCACCTTGCTTGTGAACGGCACCAGCCGCGATATTAAGTGGACACGCACCAACAACCAGCTGTCTTTCACCGAGGTTGACGGCACCCCGCTCACCGTGGCGACAGGTAAGACCTACATTCTGTTAACTTCTGCGGGACTCAAAGGACGCACCGCTATTGCGTAAACAAAAAAAGAGGAGATGCGTATCTCCTCTTTTTTTCTGTGCTTTTTGTGCCAAAAACTATTCCAATCTCTCCGCCAGCTTTTCCGCCAGCATTGCCACCCCGCGCAATAACCGCAGGGAAACTCTGACAGGGGCGGGGGTGAGGGGTGCTGTAGCAGATTGTTCTACCACCGCTAATGTCACCGAATGCCCGTTAGCATCGGTAAGGGTAAATTGTCCGTTTTGCAGTTTATAGGACGCGGCGGGCGCGTATTCCCCCTGCGCTACCCGTTTGGAATTATACCCCACCGTAAACAAACCGACACCAAGTCCCAACACACATAAAGTCACCGCAAAAGCGGAGAAAAACGCCGACACCTTCTGCATACTTTCACCTTTTCAACAGTTTTGCTATAGTATTGCCCAAAAGTGTCGCGGAATATGCCGCTTCCTCTACCGTATTGACATCGGTGCCCACCTCCACCAACAAATAGCCTGTGGAAAGGTGCTGATTATACCGTGAGCCCACCAAATACAGCGGCCGCATCAGTTCGGGATACGCGGCTTGTAACGATTTTTGCAGTTGTAACGCAAAATGAAAATTTTCCTGCCATTTGGGGTGTGGGAGTGCTTTGGTGGTGACCACCCCCGCGATAATCATCATCTGTGCCGCCGATTTACCACCTACCTTAGCGGTGGGTTTGACGTGGGTGTTGTCATTGGGTAACACCGCGTCGCGGTGCAGGTCCAACACCACCTTAACGGTAGGATATTTTTTAAGGAGCGCTTTCACGGTGGCCTCCGAACGGCTGTACGCGCCTGTGTACTGCGGGTTGTCGTGTACGGTGGTATCGTGTACCGTCACAATACCCTGTTTTTCAAGCGCCGCTTTTAACGCCGCACCCGCCGCGCACACGTTGCGCCCCGTATCAAAGGTGCGGTCTATGTCTGCGGGATTGTAAAACCCCGTGTCGTAGGTGAGATATCCTTCGGTGGTGTGGGTATGGATAATCAGCACCTGCGGGTCTTTGGTGTTTTTGAGGGTGAGCTTGGTGCCCGCCGCGATTTCTTTGGCAAGGTCAAACGCCTTGCCGCTGCGGTTGCGTACCGAAACCCCGTTTACCGTGTCTCCGCCGCCTGCCATATTTTGCACCAGCACCGTTCCCGCCGCAGGGATTTTGGTGGGGGTGGTGACAGGGGCTAAGGCTTCAACGGCGGTGGTCGGTGCGGTAGTGGGCAGGGTAGTGGGCATGGTGGTAGCGGCGGTGGTGGTAAATGCCGCGTTTACCCGTTCTCCCACAACCGCGGCACCGTTTATCGGCTCACCGAGACTTGCCGCTAACAAGGCGGCGTCTTTACCGAATTGTAAAAGCCCTTCCGCTGACACTTGTCCGCATAAAAAGACAGTCAGCGCCGCCGCCAGCACCAACGCTATCCGTTTTAAAAACCGTTTTTTGCGCAAACCGCACCACCTCTCCCACAATGTATATGCGAGCGGGGGATAAAATATGTGTTTGCAAACGGAAAAAAGTATGGTATAGTATATACGATATTGTAGGGGCGACCATTGGTCGCCCGTTCTTACAGGAAAGGAAAACGTTATGCAATTCGATACCATAGCGGCATTGTCTACACCTGCCGCACCCGCGGGACTCGGTGTTATCCGTGTTTCGGGAGAAGCCGCTTGTGAAATTACCGCAAAAGTATTCCGCGCCGCGAAGGATTTGCGCACAATGGACGGCTATACCGCCGCCTTTGGTCACGTATTTGACGCGGACGGCGATATAGATGAGTGTGTGGCGCTTGTTTTCCGCGCACCGCACAGCTATACAGGGGAGGATACCGTCGAATTATCCTGTCACGGCGGCGTGTATTTGTTGCGCCGCGTGTTGCGTGCGTTGTATGCCGCGGGTGCGCGTCCTGCGCAGGCAGGCGAATTTACCCGCCGTGCGTTTATGAACGGCAAAATGGATTTGACAGGTGCCGAAGCGGTGATGGATTTGATTGCCGCGGACGGCAAATTGGCGGCACGTACCGCGTTACATGCGAGAAGCGGCGGCACCTTCCGCGCGTTGCAAGGGGTAAAGGACACCCTTTTGGGCTTGGCGGCGCAGTTTACCGCCTTTATCGATTATCCTGATGAGGATATTCCCGACCTATCCGAACAGCAACTAATGCAAACCCTTTCTGCCGCCGCTGATACCCTGCGCGGGCTGTTAACCACCTTTGATGCAGGCAAAGTGTTGCGCGAAGGTGTGGATACCGCGATTGTCGGTTCTCCCAACGTGGGAAAATCCACCTTAATGAATGCGCTGGCGGGGTGCGAGCGCAGTATTGTCACCGACGTGGCGGGTACCACCCGCGATATTGTAGAAGAAACGGTGCGGCTGGGCGAAGTCACCCTAAAGCTCTCGGATACTGCGGGTATCCGCGAAACGGGGGACACGGTGGAGGCTATCGGCGTGGAGAAAGCCAAACAACGGCTTTCTGATGCCGCTTTGGTGCTTGCGGTGTTTGACGGCGGTGCGAAACTGAACAACGCCGACCGCGCGCTGATTGCACAACTCAAGGACGTGCCCGCGGTGGCGATTATCAACAAAGCGGACACCGCGCAACAGATAGAAAAAGCGGACATAGAAGCGGCTTTTCAATACGTGGCGGAAATTTCCGCGAAAAACAACGACGGCATTGACCGTCTCATTGAGATTATTGAGGAAATCACAGGTGTTTGCCGGTTGCAAGCGGATGCGCCCGTTTTGGCTACCGAAAGACAGCGCGCAGAGACTGCCGCCGCACTTACCGCACTCGAGGAAGGCTTGTCGGCGCTGTCGGCAGGTATGACCGCGGACGCGGTTTCGGTGTGCGTGGACAGCGCTATCAGCCACATTTTGTCGCTGACGGGTGAACGCACCACCGAAGCGGTGGTGAATGAGGTGTTCAGC
>JAZSED010000096.1:0-24543 GCA_045531495.1 Acutalibacteraceae bacterium | reverse complement strand
GACACGGGTATCTCTTGGGGGAGCAAACCCACCGCGCTCGCCAATTTTCCTATCAGCGGCTCGGGCGTTTTATACGTTTCGCGCAAAACACCCATATCCCACGCCGCATCCCGTTTGGCAAGGCGTGTGCCGTCGGCACGGGTCAACAGAGGAATATGGTAAAACTGCGGCGGTGTAAAGCCCAGCAATCGATGCAAATATATCTGCCGAGGTGTCGAGGACAACAAATCTCTGCCACGTACCACCTCGGTGACACCTGACAGTGCATCATCCACCACCACCGCCAATTGATACGCAAACACCCCGTCCGAACGGCGCAGCAATACGTCTCCGCAGTCAGCAGCCAACATTTCGGTGTACACACCCTGCACCCCATCGGTAAACGAAACCACTTCGTCCGGCACACGCATCCGCCATGCAGGATTACGTCCTGCGGGCGGCGTGCCGCCCGCATCTGCCAAGCGACGGCATTTGCCGTCGTATACGGGGATACCGTCCGCGGCGTGCGGCGCGGATGCCGCGTGCAATTCCGCGCGGGTACAGTAGCAAGGGTAGATAAGACCTTGTGCTCTCAATTTTTCAAAATAGGCGGCATATATCTCGGTGCGGGCACTTTGGTAAGTGGCGGGGTCCTCCCCACCGTCCCACGTGAGACCTAACCACCGCAGGTCGGAAAGCATTTGCGTAATGCGTTCGCGGTCGGCGCAACGCGCCGTGTCCAGGTCCTCCACCCGCAATAACATATTGCCGTTTTGACTGCGTATGGACAGCCACGCCAGCAAAGCACACAGCACGTTTCCAAGGTGTAACCGTCCCGACGGAGACGGTGCAAACCGCCCACAGGGCACACTTGCTTGCAAGATTATCTACTCCCTCTTGAGTTCTCGTTCAAACAGCTGTTCAATAGCGGCTTTCGGGTCTTCCTTCTCGTACAACACCGCGTACACCGCCTCACAAATCGGCAGTTCTACGTGCAGCTTTTCTGCCATATCGTGTAACGCTTTTGCAGTATAGTGTCCTTCCGCCAATTTGGTATAGCTTTCCCCTGTGATAAGGCATTCACCGTATCGCCTGTTCTGGCTGTAGGGGGAAAACAGAGTGGCCTCGTAATCACCCAAATGGCAAAGGCCGTATGCCGACTGCGGCTTGCCGCCAAGCGCCTCAATTAAACGGGCAACTTCACGGGTGCCACGAGACATCAGTGCGCCTTTCAAGGTAGAAAGATGTAAGCCGTCTAAAATGCCTGCCGCAATACCGACAACGTTTTTAGCGGCGGCACCAATTTCATTGCCGAGCAGGTCGTCACCGTAATAAAAACGGATAAGCGGACCCGAAAAAGCCGTAATTAACCGTTCCTTCACCGCTTCATTTTCGCTGTCTATCACCATACAATTGGGGATACCTGCATAAAAGGCCTGCACATGGCCGGGGCCAATCCAAACCGCCACGTCGCAAGAGGGATGCAAAAATTCGGTTGCCACCTGCGACAAGCGTTTACCTGTTGTAATTTCCAGCCCTTTCATACATAAAACAACCGTCTTATCCCGCAATTCCAGCGGAGACAGGTCATTAAAAACACTGCGCAAATTCTGGGACGGCACCGATATAATCAGTATATCCGCCGTTTTTGCCACCGTGATATCGGTGGATAGCGCTATTGTTTCGGGCAGGGTTAAAAGGTCGTTTTTGCGCTCTTTTAAGAAGCGTTCCATAGGTTCGGTCCCTTTCAGACCGTACACGGTGACAGTATGTCCCAACGTATCAAGATACCACGCAATAAGGGAGCCCCAGCGGCCGCAACCAATAACTGTAATGTTCATATCATCTCTCCAAAAATTTTAATGCTTCATCGGGGGTGTGAATAATCGCGTCCGCGCCGTTTTCTACGAGCTCCTGTTCGGTGCGGAAGCCCCACAAAACACCCACAGTAAAACAGCCGCCGCCTTTGCCCGTTTGCATATCGGTCGCGGTGTCTCCGAAATATAAACATTCTTCAGGGGTAACACCGAGTTCTGCCATAATTTCCTTCAGTACCGTCGGGTCGGGCTTAATGGGTTTGCCTTCCCGCTGACCGTAACACAGGGTCAAACGGTCGCCAAACAGCGCTTCCGCCACCTTGACGGTGGTGCTGTGCGGTTTATTGGAAAACACGGCAGTCTTAATGCCCTTTTCCCGCAAAGCATCCAGCAAATCGAGAATACCGTCATACGCTTGGGTCAAATACAAAAAATCCGCATCATAGGTTTCGTTATATTCCTTTAAAACCTTCTGATAGATTTCCTCATCGGTACAGCCGTTGCCTTCCACCATACGGCGCACAAGAATAGACGCACCGTTACCCACCATATATTTATAGTCATCGGGTGCAAATCCCTTGAGACCGTATTTTTCGAGTGCGTTGTTACCAAAATGGGCAATGCTGTTGATGGTGTTGGACACCGTACCGTCCATGTCAAAAATACACGCTTTAATCATTTTCTGCTCTCCTTTTATAATTGTATCCGCCAGCGCCGCCATATCCGCGGGCAAGGGACTTTCTATACACAAATCTTCTCCCGTCACAGGGTGGGTGAAGGTCAACCGCGCGCAATGCAACGCGTGCCGCTCCAAGCTTTCGTCGGTGCCATACATCGTGTCTCCCACAAGCGGGAAGCCGAGCCAGGACATATGTACCCGAATTTGGTGGGTGCGTCCCGTCTCCAGCCATAATTCCACCACCGAAAACCTTCCGTTGGTGCCGAGGGAGCGCCAATGGGTGCGGCTCTCTTTACCGCCTTCGCCTACCTCGCGGGTGATACAGCACCCTTCCTTGATGCGTATCGGTTGGTCGATACATCCTTCGCCACGTAATGCACCGCACACGACAGCAATATACGTTTTTTGTGTTTTTGCAGTCAGTGCAAAAGCAAGGTGACCGCTTTTGGCAACCGTCAGCAGCCCGCTTGTATTGCGGTCAAGGCGGCTGATAGGGCGAAAAGACAGCGGCGTTCCTTGGCCTTCAAAATACGCCACCACCGCGTTTGCTAACGTGGGGTCGGTCTTGCCCGCTGATGGGTGCACCGCTAAAAACGGCGGTTTGTCTACGACAAGCAGATAGTCGTCCTCGTATGCCACGGCGAGCGGTATCTCCACAGGTTCAATGCGTACCTCGTCGGTCGGCATACAAATTTTCACCGTTTGTCCCGTATACACACGGTCAATGGTGCGTTTATGTTCTCCGTCCACCGTGATGCCGTTTTCAACGCGTTTGAGCTTTACTACCATACGCCACGAAAGGCCGCAACCCTGCCGCAAAAAGTTTTGTACCGTCTGACCGTCAAAGGCACTCGGCACGGTATATGCAAATGTCCCCACCGAATTCCTCCTTGTGGTCAATTACCAAATAATTATACCAAAATACAGCGATAAAGTCAATAAACTTGAAATTTGTCAAAAGGTGTGGTATACTATATTTCGTGTGAAAAAACACCGAGGTGACAAGAGCAATCCTAACCCGTCTCAAAGCACACCATTTTCCTGCTCTGGCGACGGAAATTTTAAAAAGAACGGGTTTTCGAGTCAACCGAGGCAAAAACACAGCGAATACTGTGTGTATTCGCGAGTATTTTAACGACGGGTGAACGGAACTCCGCCTTTTTAAAACGGGTTGGATTGCTCTTTTCACCTCCTTTGAAAGGATGATATCAAATGGCTAAAAATATTGTTTTGTGTGCTGACAGCACCTGTGACTTAGGTCCCGCACTTATCGAAAAATACGGGGTACACATCTATCCTTTGCACGTTCTTGTGGACGGTGAACCGCACAGTGACGGCGTGGATATCACCCCTGATGACATTTATGCTACCTATGAAGCAAAAGGCATTCTGCCGAAAACCGCGGCAGTCGCTCCCGCAGAATATATCGATTTCTTCAAACCGTTTATCGATGCGGGCAACGAGGTCATTCATATCAGCCTCGGTTCTGCGTTGTCTTCTTCTCACAACAACTGCCGCTTAGCGTCTCTTGAGCTGGACGGCGTATATGCGGTGGACAGCCGTAACCTTTCCACCGGCTCGGGTCTTTTGGTTATCGAAGCGGCTGAGCGTATTGCCAAAGGTATGGCGGCGGCGGATATCGTAGAGGAACTCAACGAAATCGCGGGTCGTGTCAGCGCCAGCTTCGTTCTCAACGACCTGGAATTTTTGCATAAAGGCGGCAGATGCTCCGCGCTGGCTATGTTCGGTGCAAACGTACTGAAGCTGAAGCCGTCCATTAAGGTGGATAATTCCAACGGTTCTATGGGCGTGGATAAAAAATTCCGCGGCACCTTTGAAAAAGCACTGTCCGACTATATTGCGGACCAATTAAAAGACCGCACCGATATTGACACCCGCCGCATCTTCATCACCCATTCGGGTATTTCCGAAGAACGCCTTGCTTTGGCGAAAGAATTGGTAGAGCAGTACGGCAACTTTGATGAAATTCTCATCACCCGCGCCGGCTGCACCATTTCTGCTCACTGCGGCCCCAATACCCTCGGTGTCCTGTTTATCACCAAATAAAGAAGGCGTTAAAATGAAAAAATTAGAAGAGTATGTCACAAGTATTCCCGATTTTCCCGAACCGGGTATCATCTTCCGTGACGTTACCACCATTTTGCAGGATGCGGACGGCTTACAGCTCGCCATCAACGGTTTACAGGACGCGGTAAAGGGACTCGACTTTGACGTTATCGCAGGCACCGAGTCCCGCGGCTTCATTTTCGGTATGCCGTTAGCGTACAATCTCAAAAAGCCGTTCGTGCTTATCCGCAAAAAGGGGAAATTACCCCGCGAAACGGTGGAAAAAGAGTACGAGCTGGAATACGGCACCGCCACCATTGAAATTCACAAGGATGCGATTCAAAAAGGACAGCGCGTGTTGCTGGTTGACGACCTTATCGCAACCGGCGGCACCATTAAAGCAGCCGCCGAGCTTATCGAAGAACTCGGCGGTGAAGTAGTGAAAATCGTATTTATTATGGAGCTCGCAGGCTTAAACGGCAGAGAAAAGCTCAAAAAATACGACGTTACATCCCTTATCTGCTACGAAGGTAAATGACGAAAGACCCCAAACATACCGTTTGGGGTCTTTTTTTATACTTCTACCGTATCGTTCAGGTAAAACGCATACAGCACCGTCTCTTTGACGGGTTTTCCGAGCGTTTGTTGTAACGCCTCGCGGTAGATTTCCAACTGCTTTTGATAGCGTTCACGCAAAGTGACGGCATCCTTGACGCGGTCGGTCTTATAGTCCACAATGACCAGCTCGCCGTTTTCTTCAAACACACAGTCGGCGATACCTTGTACAATAAGGGTTTCCTCTGCCAAATCGGACAGGGACGGGTCTACCGCCGCCACCGATAACGGTACCGTAAAGGCATGCTCGCGCCACACGGCGTCTGCTTTACGCAGTCGTGCATACAACGGGTGCGCAAAAAACGCACGAATGCGTTCCATATCCAACACCTCGCGCGCCGCCGCACCGATAAAGCCCTCCTCGCATAAGCGGTCCGCCTCTTTTTCAGGGTCCACCGATGCAACGGCAAAATCCGCAAATTGCATAAAGGTATGCAAAGCGGTGCCTTTTTCGGCGGGGGTCAAGCCCGACGCGTTCATAAACGACGGACGGTCGGCAGCCACAAAAGCGGCATTTCTGTCGCGGTGCGCCAAATCCGATGCCGCAATTTTTACAGGCACGCTACGCAACGGTGCATACCCATACCGATAGGATATACGTTCAAACAGGTCTTGTGCCGTCACCGATACCGTACAAGAGGACCCCGCCTGCGCCGGTTGGGTGCTTGCGGCATCATCCATATCCAAATATGCGCCTGCATCCAGCCACTTCACCTCAAGCGGTGTGTCGGCAGGCAACGGTTGTATATCCACAGCACCTGCGATATGGCGCAATATATGCGCATCGGGGTGTCTCATCAGTGCCGCTAGCAGCCACTCGCCCACATTGCCCATTTCCATCAACGCGGCAGGAGATATACACGGTGTCTGCGGTATAAATTTTGCCAATTTTGCAATGCTTTTTTGCAGATAATAGTCGGCATATACACAAATCAGCTTGTCCTTCGCGCGGGTCAATGCCACGTACAAAAGACGTGCTTCTTCCGCATAATCCGTATACCGTTTAGCAAGCTCCACCCCTTGGAATGCCGCCGTTTTTTGCGTTTCGGCAGTCTCCTCGTCATACATACACACCGCCGCGCCTGCCGCGTTATGCATACAAAACACTTCGGTGGACTTATCCTCACGAATACCTTTTGTCATATTGGCAAGAATAACCACGGGAAATTCAAGACCCTTTGAGCCGTGAATGGTCATAATGGATACGGCGTTTGCCTGCCCGGCGGGATGGGGAGCTTCCATATCGGGATGCTCTGCTTCCATACGGTCAACGTACCGCAAAAACGCAGACAAGCCCCGGAACCCGTTTTGCTCATAGCCGCGCGCCATCTCCGCAATACCACGCAGATTGGCAACCTTTTGCGCGCCGTCAGCCTCTGCCGCCGCAAATAACAGCATACCCGTGTCGTCATACAAGCAGTTGATAAATTCTTCCGCACGCATTGTCGCCGCCAAACGGCGATAATGCCGTAAAAAAAGCAGGAAAGAAGTGATTTTTTCGCGGAGTATTGCATCCACATCGCCTTGCTCCGCTAACAACAACGCCGTATACAGCGGTACGTGTCGGCTGTCCGCTTTGCGTGCGCAAATACGGATTTTAGCACATTCGTCGGCGGTAAATCCCACCACCGAAGACAGCATTACCGCCATCAGCGGTACGTCCAGCAACGGGTTATCCACAGCACGCAGAAAACTCAGCGCCATACCGACCTCTTGTGCCTCAAACAGCGGCAACGTCTTATCTTTTTGTACGGGAATCCCCTTCTCCTGCAATGCTTTCGCGAAGGAAATAGGGCGACTGCCGCGACCGCGCAACAAAATACAGATGTCCCTGTACTGCACAGGCCGTTTGATGCTCTCCCCTGTTTCGCTGTCTTTATCGGTCACCCAACCGTTTTTCAGCAGCTGCTCAATCCTCTCGGCAATCACCCGCGCCTCCAACGTTTCCGCTTTCAGCTCGGACGCGGAGAAGGTATCATCCGCCAACAGGATTTCAACGGGAGACACCGCATCCACGTCGGCGGCACCGTGCTCTAACTGCTCACCGTTTTGATAGTGGATGCCGCAAAACTCAGCGGTCATCACCTGATTACACACAAAATTGACCGTGTCGGTGACCTCTTTACGGGAACGGAAATTTTTATCCAGCGTAATACAAGCGGGAAACGTTTTGCCGTCATACGCGGTAAACGTCATCTTTTTATCCAGGAAAATCTGCGGATTTGCCTGGCGGAAGCCGTAAATACTCTGTTTGACGTCACCTACAAAAAAAGCGGTGTTGGTGTCCGTACCGAGCATACGGAAAATGGTGTCCTGCGCCTCGTTGGTATCCTGATACTCATCCACATAAATTTCGGTATATTTTGAAGCGGTTTCCCGTGCCAGCGGTGTGGGCATACCTGTTTGCTCATCACACAAAAGGCGCAGAGTAAAATGCTCCAAATCATTAAAATCCAACCATCCGCGTTCCCGCTTTTTAGCGGCAAACCGCTGTGCAAAGGTTTCCACCAATCCGACCAGCGCCTGCATAATCGGCGCGGTTTCGGCAAGTACAGCCTTTTCTTCCGCTTCAGAGCGGGCAAAAAATGCTTTCAGTTCCTTGACAACCGCTTTTATCAGGCTCCACGCGGCATCTATCTGTTCTGCAAACTGTACATCAAGGCTTTGCTTTCCGTGCAGGGTAGGCGGTTGTATCGCTTCTATTGCGTTTTTGCAGTCATCCCACCCGTTGGAGGGGTCATCAAGCACGCAAACGGCATTTTGGATAACTGCGGGCAGCACCGCTACCTTTGTATAAAATTTTTCGTACTGTTCTACAGCGGCAAGCGGTGCCACTGCTTTTGCTACGCATTCCTGTGCAAAAATAAGCTTATCTTTCGCATAATCCCGCACCTGTCTTCCCCATACCGTCTCAAAAAGCGGTGTTTCCGCGGCGGGGATTTGACACGCCTCCCGCAACCACCGTTGCGGGAAGGTCTGCGCCTGGATCGCCTCATATATATTGCGTACACGTTCACGCGTGTTGCGGTCATGACGGGCGGAACCGTTTAAGATTTTACACAACGTAAGAAAACCCGCGTCCGATGCCGCATAAAAAATTTCCAGCGTTTCGTCAAGTGCCTCGTCCTTGAGCAGCTTAACAGCGCTCTCCTCTGCAATGGTAAAACGCGGAGACACGCCCGCCGCTTCAAAATTTTCCCTTAAAAACGCGGTACAAAACCCGTGTATGGTGGAAATCTGTGCGGAAGGTAACAGCATCTGCTGTCGCGCAAGATGTGCGTTGTCGGGGTCCTCCTGCAAGCAGTTAGTAAGCCGCTTGGCAAGGCGTTGCTTCATCTCAGCCGCCGCCGCTTGGGTAAAGGTGACGATAAGTAAACGGTCAATGTCAACGGGCGACCGTTTATCCGCAATACGGGTGGCTACACGTTCTACCAACACAGCGGTCTTACCCGACCCTGCCGCTGCGGAAACCAATACGGTACCGCCGCGCGCATCAATGCAATTCTGTTGTGCGGGTGTCCATTCCATTGCCGTTCACCTCCTCCATAAAGTCCAGCACCTCTTGGGACGTGCGCTGTTGCTTGCACACAAAGGGGTCTTGCTCCCGTCGGCGGCAAATGCGACGATACGCACAGTATCTGCAGGGCAATTCCTTGTCGGTGCCTGTCGGCACAGCCGCAATATCTCCTTCAAGTAAGCGGGTCGCCATACGGCGCAACAATGCTTCTGCGTACATCCGTATAGTTTCAAAGTCCGCGTAGGATGCCACGCTGCTGTCATCCGCAATATCCCCGTTTTTGAGAGATGCGGGAATGAAGGTGCCCTTGCCGTCCTGCTCCATAGCAGTAAGCACCCCTGCGTCCCGCACAAGCAACCCGTTCATACGCAGCGTTTTTAGTTTTTTCTCTCCCAACGGCAGCTGCGGGGCTTTATTTGCCGACAGATACAAAACGCCTGCCGGTTTAGCGGTATCTGCTTCATATCGTTTTGCCGCCTCGTTACATACGGCAAACAGATAGATAAGCATCTGCATATTCAGTCCGTACGGCAAATCGGCAATACTAAAGGTCTTTTTGCTGGTCTTATAGTCCACCACGCGTACAAATATTTCATCGCCGCGGCGGTACAGGTCTACGCGGTCTACCTTACCCGTCAAATGCACCGTACCCTGCTGACGGTCAAGCGAAACACGCGGGGAAGGCACCCCGTCGGCGCCGCCGATAGACAGTTCGTATTCTGCGGGCTTAAATTCACTTTGTGCCATTTCGCTTACCACAAACCACAACAGCGAAAAAGCGGTATTCTCCACCAGCGACATCAAATAACGGAACCGTGCGGTCTTATCCTGCATACCGCCAAGTTCTGTGTCCACATATTCAAGAAGCAAGGCGTGAATACGGCGGCGCATGGTCGGAATATCCGCCGCGGTCGGCATTTTCGCCTCCTCCACGTATACGGGTAACAGCTTTTCCAGCACATAATGCGCAAAGGTACCAAAGTTTCTCGCATCAATATCCGCCAAACGACGTTCCTGCAGTCGCATACCGTAATTACAGAAATATGAGAACGGACAATCCTGAAATTTTTCAAGCTGTGAAGAGGATAACCGCATTTCCCGTCCGAACAACGCGGCGGCATTGTCCGCAGTCAAGGAAAAGGCAGGTGTTTTTTCGGCGTTTTCCACACGCTCCAAAACGGCGGCGCTTTCCGGCAAACGGATTATCGCATCCTTCAGTACCGCGGCAAAGCCATTATCCGCGGCCGCCGCAAACCGTCCCACAGCATCGGTTGCCGATTCAATATCACTACCGTCTGCCGCTTCCCACACGCCGCGGGTGTGTTTTGACAAAATACGGTCTATGTTTTCCACAATGGCCGACGGCAACAGCTTTTCGCCGCCATGGAACAACGCATAAAACACATACAATTCTTCGGAAGGAGCCGCTACTGCAGTGTACGCGTAAAAGCGTTCCTCCTCCGCTTTTTGTAAACGGCCTGCCGACAAGCGGATGCCGTCTGTTTCCAATTGTTCCCGTTCGCGGTCGGTGAACAGGTTACCACCTGCGGGATAGGCGGGAAACACCCCCTCGTTTGCACCGAGAATCAATACCGCCTTGGGCGCACGCACGCGCATATGGTCAGCACTGCCCACCTGCACCGCATCCAATCCTTGCGGTACACTCGGCAACCGCAAAAGGCCTGCCGCGAGATGGAACAGCTCCGCATACCGCTGTCCGGACAGCGGTGTTTGCGCAAACACCGTAGCAAAACGGTCAAGCAGCAGCATCACACTTTCCCACAGACGCGCGGTACATTCCGCGGCAAACGGTTCGCCTTCTTCTATCAGTGCACCGTACAAACGCCGCACCCCTTCATCCGCGCATACATACGTATGTGTAAGATATTCGTAAAGCGCGCGCGCAAAGGTTTCGCCGTCTGCGCCTTCGCGCAAGGCCGTGCGCAGGGTCATAAGCGGTGCTATTAAGCGGCGGCGGATATTTTCAATGGATGCCAGCAGTTTCTCATCAAGCCACTTCTTTTCGGTCAGTCCCGCAGGATTTGCGGTAAACGGCTCCTGCCATTTCTTACCGTCTATGCGCCACATATACACATAGTTTTCAAGGGTTGCGGTCTCCACCTCGTCAAACGGCAGAATACCGCTTTTACATATACGCAGCAGTTCTTCGGTTTGCAAGCCGTTAGCGGCAATGCGCAATGCGGATAAGCACACGCTGACAAGCGGTGCGGTATACACATCCTGCGGTATGTCCATATAAAACGGGACGTCTTCCCGCCGCAAGGCACGGTCTAAAATACCGCGATAACGGTCAAGGTCACGCACCACAATAGCCACATCGCTTGCACGATATCCCTTTTCACGCAACAAACGGCGCACGGTGCGCGCCGCCGCTGCACATTCCGCGTACGTATCGGGGCAAGGCGTCACCGTCACCGCCGACGCGACCGTGTCCGTCACCTCTGCGCGCGGCAAAAACATCCCCGCCTCCAGCCTGCGCAAAGCTTCATTTTGCGTGCGATGATTCTGCTCAAGCAATAACGGCTTTTCCACCGTCACCCCGTTTTCCGACGCCACCTCTCGCAGCTGTTGTAATGTGCGTAAGCCGGGTGCAAACAGCCCGCCTATCGCCGTATCCGCCAAAGGTGTTGCTTTATCCGCGGGCAAGGTGACCGTCACGCTGCCCGTTTTCATTAAATACCCCAATACCCGCAATTCGGGAACGGTAAAGCCCTTAAACCCGTCAACAAACACGGTAGCACCGCAAAAGCGCGTGGTTTCGGGCAGCTTTTCCACCAACAGGTTGAGAATATCCTCGGGGTCGATACCGCTGGTGAGCGACAAGCTCTCATACACATCAAACAGTGCCGCAAAATCCGCCGTCTTACTTTTTAAAGTACCGTCGGGAAGTCCCTTCGCCGCCGCGGCAAGCAACCGCGGGGTCACCGCACATTGTTTGCATTCGGATGCCAATGCCAACAGTGAAGAAATGTATGCCGTGTCATTCAGACGCACCTTCTTCGCATCCTCGGCAAGGTTTTCGGGAGCGGTATGTACCTCCAACGCGCGGCTCATAATCAGTGCCCGGGTAACGTCATCCATAATCGGCAAAGCGGTGCCCCCCGTTTCGCAGAACACCTTTTCCGCTAAGCGGGTGAAGCTCAACACCTCTACCTTTGCCGCATCCTTGACACCCAAGCGCTGTAAAAGGGTGCGTTCCGTCTCAAAAGAGAACTGTTCGGGCACAAGGAAAATAAGCGGTTGTCTGCTTTGGACAATCGCCTGCTGTATTTCTTTTAAAATGTGTTCGGTTTTGCCGCTGCCCGCGCGACCCAAAATACACCGTAGCATACCGTACCGCCTTTTTTCAATATATATTTCATTATACCATACCGTTTGACAAAAGAAAACTATTTTTCTTGCACAATACCATTAAAAATGCTATATTGGCATTGGAAGGTGATAGATATGAAAATCATAGATATTACAAAAGAGCTGTTTTCAGCCCCCGTCTACCCGGGCGACCCGCGTCCCGAATTAGAACCCGTTTACCGTATGGAGGACGGCAAGGTCTGCAATATGTCGGTATTGCACGCGTGTTTGCACAACGGCACACACATGGATGCGCCACTGCATTTTTGTGCCGACGGCAGGGATATGGCGGCGGTCAATTTAGAGGATTGTATCGGCGAATGCAGTGTTGTTGAATGGAACGGCGAGCTGTACGGTGCGGACGTAGAAAATATGTTGCCTGCCCTGCGCCCGCGGGTGCTGTTTAAAGGTGACGTGCAGATTTCCCAGAGCGCCGCTTTTGTACTGTCCGACAGCCAAATTACGTTGGTAGGTGTCGAATCCCAAACGATAGAGCCCGAGGACGGCGATTTCATCGTGCACCGTCAACTGCTCGGCAATAACGTTGTGGTGTTAGAAGGTCTTGACCTTTCCAACGTGCAGGAAGGCACGTATTTTTTGTTCGCCGCGCCGTTGAAAATTGAAGGTGCCGACGGCACCCCCGTCCGCGCGATTTTGTTGGAGAGGAAATAAAAAAACGACGATGCATTGCATCGTCGTTTTTTTAATTATATTCCGGAAACGGCTGTAATGTACGGGGCAAAATGCCGTTCAAATACGCGATAAATACACCGTAATTGGTGACAGGCACATCTTGGTCTGCACAACAACGCAAACGGTATTTTACTTCCCGTTCATTCAAGGTACACGCACCGCAATGAATCACCATTTTATACGGTGTCACGTCGTCGGGGAATTCCGTGCCCGACACAAAGGTGTATTCGGGGTCAAAACCGATACGTTCTTTTATCCAACGCGGAATTTTCACCGTGCCGATATCTTCGCATTGGCGATGGTGGGTACACCCTTCCGCTATGAGCACTTTGTCTCCCTCTTTTAATGTGTCCACTGCGGCGGCACCTTTCACCGCCAACGGTAAATCGCCTTTATACCGCGCCATTAACATCGAAAAAGAGGTGAGAGGCACCTCTTTTGGCACCATTTTACTCACTTTGCCGAACACCTGGCTGTCGGTAATCACAAGGCGCGGCGGCTGTTTTAAACCATTCAACAGCAACGGCAACTCGCTGTCTCTGCAAAGGAGCGGCATACCGCCTGCATCCAGCACATCACGAACGGTGAGCTGTTGCGGTAAAATCAATCTACCTTTAGGGGCGGCCTTATCTATCGGGGTGACCAATACCACCGCATCTCCCGTTTGCAGTAAGTCGGCAACCAGCGGATGGCGCGGTGCGCCTGTGGCGGCTTTTTTTGCCGCCAATTCTTTCAATTCGTGAATATGAAAGCCCGTTTTGGCGCTGACGTACAATGTGTCGTCCTGCGGTATCTCAGGCAGTAAATCCGCCTTGTTTTTCACCACGATATACGGAATGCCCTTTTGCTCTATCAGAGTAATCAACGCCGCGTCCGCAGGGTCGGCGGGTGCGGTAGCATCCATCACCACGATAGCAAGGTCGGTTTTATTCAGCACCTGTCGCGTTTTGCTGACGCGCATTTCACCTAAAGCACCTTCATCGTCAATGCCGGGGGTGTCAATAATCATCACAGGACCGAGAGGTGCTAATTCCATCGCCTTTTTGACGGGGTCAGTGGTCGTACCCTTAACATCCGACACGATAGCAAGGTTTTGTCCCGTAAACGCATTCACAACGCTGGATTTGCCTGCGTTACGTCTGCCGAAAAAGGCGATATGCACCCGCTCGCCCGCGGGGGTTTGTTGCATACTGCTCATACTATCACCTCAGAAACGGAAGTCGCGTTCACCGTCAGCAATTAACCCTAACCGCTGTGCAACAATACCTTTTACCTTTTCGTTGGGAATATCGTTTATCTGTTCGGCAATGAGTTTTTCACCCACCGCGCGGGTTTCTTCACTTGCATAGTCACAAAGATATTCTTTTAAGGTCATCAATGCATTAGGCAAACAGCAGTTTTGAATCTGTCCCGATTTGCACAGCGACATAAAGCGGTCTCCCGTTCTGCCTTCGCGGTAACACGCGGTACAGAAGGACGGCAGATACCCCATTTCCATCAGCCAGCGTACCACTTCATCCAACGTGCGGTGGTCAGAAACCTCAAACTGTGCGGAGTTTTCTTCTTCGGGTTCGGGGTTGACGTAACCGCCCACACTCGTACGAGAACCGCCCGAAATCTGGGAAACGCCCAAATGCAGTACGCGTTCGCGCGCTTTGGGACTTTCACGCGTAGACACAATCATACCGGTATACGGTACGGCAACACGGATACACGCAACGATTTTTGCAAAGGTATCTTCCGAAATACCGTTATCAAACGCACCCGGGTCAATATCGTCCGCGGGACATACGCGCGGCACGCTGATGGTGTGCGGACCCACACCAAATACCGCCTCCAAATGCTCCGCGTGCATCAACAGGCCCGCAAACTCATAGCGGTACAGCTCCAGGCCGAACAACACGCCCAGACCCACGTCATCAATACCCGCCTCCATTGCGCGGTCGTGCGCTTCGGTATGGTAGCAATAATTGCTTTTCGGTCCTGTCGGGTGCAGACGCTCATACGTTTCCTTGTGATAGGTTTCCTGGAACAAAATGTAGGTGCCGATACCCGCATCCTTGAGCTTTTTATAGTTTTCAACGGTGGTTGCGGCAATGTTGACATTGACACGGCGGATAGCGCCGTTTTTATGTTTGATGGAGTAAATGGTTTTAATAGACTCCAAAATGTACTCAATCGGATTGTTTTTCGGGTCCTCGCCTGCTTCCAAAGCCAAGCGCTTATGACCCATATCCTGCAACGCGATAACCTCCGCTTTGATTTCCTCCTGCGTCAGCTTTTTGCGCGCAATGTGTTTGTTTTTCAGGTGATACGGGCAGTACAAACAGCCGTTGACGCAGTAGTTAGACAGATACAACGGCGCAAACATCACGATACGGTTGCCGTAAAAGTCCTTCTTAATTTGTTCGGCAAGTGCGTAAATCTCCTCATTTTTATCCTCAAGCTCACAAGCGAGCAGCACCGATGCTTCGCGGTGGGAAAGACCTTTATATTCTCTTGCCTTTTCCAAAATAGAGTCGATAAGTTCACGGTCGGTTTTGTGTTCATCGGCATAGCGCAGGGTTTCTTCAATCTCGTTATGGTCGATAAATTCTTCTGCTTTCATAGATTTCGGGTTATACATAGTTAAATCTCCTTCCTGTCGCCGCGGTCCACCACCACACGGTAACCGATAGCGTCCATACGTTTTTTCAAGGTTTCGATTTCCTCGGCAGCTTCACTGCCAAAAGCGCGTTTGTTGTCATACAAGGTATATTTTTTGCGAACGTCCGCAGGGGACAAATTCGGCATACACACGTTAGCACCTGCCAAAATCCCTTTTTCTCTGCCATCCTCCTGCACCGTACCCAGGGCGGTGGTAGCAGGCAACAGCACCTGCGGTAGCATCAACCGTATGATAGACAACAGCCGTAAGGTCAACTCCACACTGCCTGCCGCTTGGTTACCAAACGGGGTATCTTTATGCGGAATAAACGGGCCTATGCCCACCATATCGGGTTGCAGTTCGCTTATAAACTGCAGGTCTTTTACGAGGGTTTCCACCGTTTGAAACGGAGAACCCACCATAAAACCGCAACCCACCTGGTAACCCAACGCTTTCAAATCCCACAAACACCTTTTGCGGTTTCCCAAGGTGAGTCGCGCAGGGTGCAATTTGCTATAATGCTCTGCATCCGCTGTTTCGTGACGCAGCAGATAGCGGTCAGCGCCCGCTTCTCTCCAGCGGCGATAGGTGTCTGTATCCTGTTCTCCCACCGACAAAGTTACAGCACAGTCGGGATGCGCCGTTTTGATGTCGGATACCAACCTTTCGATACGCGCAGGGGTGTAAGCAGGGTCTTCTCCCCCTTGCAGTACAAAGGTACGGTAACCGAGCGCATACCCTGCGTCACAGCAATCCAAAATCTGTTGTTCGTCCAGACGATACCGTTCTGCTTTGCGGTTGGAACAGCGAATACCGCAGTAATAACAATCGTTTTTACAATAATTTGTAAACTCGATAAGCCCGCGGACAAACACCGTGTCACCGTAATGCTGTTGCCGCACCGCAACCGCCTGTTCACGTAAAAATTCCAGCAGGTCGTCATCGGCACAGGTTAGCAAAGCGGCAAATTCTTCCGCCGACAAGGTATGCGTATCTCTTAATTTTTCTATCAGCGTATACATATTACGCCTCGGGCATCTTGGAATATACCGCCTTGGCGGTCACCCCGTCAATCATCCCCGCTTTGCCGGTCAAAGCACTCACTGCATCTGCCGGCGCGTCCATCACCACACTGATGAGGTTGACACCGCGTTTTCTGTACGGAATGCCCATACGACCGATGACATAATCCTTGTAGTCGTGGAGCAAACGGTTAAGTTGCTCTACCGCCTCCTCTTTATCCACTACAAAGCCAATAAGCGCTACTCTGTTTTCCATAAAAAATACCTCCCTTTGCTACAAAGGGAGGTATACTTATGCCGTTTACACACTATACATCCCTTCCGCCTTGGGACGAACCCTTAACGTCAGCAAATTTCTTTATTACAGTGTAACATATTTTTCCGTAAAAGTAAAGAGTTATTCGACAGGTTTTGTCTCTTTGTTAAACAGATGTGTGCAACGATAAAAGCGGTAAAGTAAACCGTGTTTGTGCATTTATGCCAAAAAAGCATCCTGTTTTTCTACCGAAAAATGTCTGTATGTTGTTTTGTTTTTATAAGAATTATGTTATACTGAAAGTAACTTTGAAGAGAGGTGTTTTTTATGAGTAATTATATCCGCTATTCGTATGAAACTCTGGAAAAATTCTGTATGGACTGCTTTGGCAAGTTCGGGTTTTCCACAGAAGAAAGCCGCATCATTACCGATGTGTTGCTGCTATCCGACTTATACGGCATTGAGTCGCACGGTATGCAGCGTCTTGCCCGTTACCACAAGGGCATTGAAAAAGGACTGATTAAGGTAGATGCCAAACCCGAAGTGGTATTTGAAACCCCCGTTTCCGCCGTGATTGAAGGCAACGACGGTATGGGGCAGCTCATTTCCCATAAAGCGATGTCTATTGCTATTGAAAAAGCAAAACAAACCGGTATGGCGGTGGTCACTGTGCGCAATTCCAACCATTTCGGTATTGCGGGCTTTTACGCGAAAATGGCTTGTGACGCAGGGCTTATCGGTATGGCAATGACCAACAGCGAGGCCATTATGGTGCCTACCTTCGGCCGTCTTGCCATGCTCGGCAGTAACCCCATTGCCGTTGCTATGCCCGCAGAGCCCTACGACTTCTTCTTTGACGCTTCCACCACCGTTGTTACCCGCGGCAAGCTGGAAATTTACAATAAGTTACATAAACCGTTGCCCGAAGGTTGGGCGTTAGATGCCACGGGACACGGTTCTTCGGATGCAAAAGACGTGCTCGCCAATATTGTTGCCAAAAACGGCGGCGGCATTATGCCCTTGGGCGGTGAAACTGAGCAATTAGGCGGTCACAAGGGTTACGGTTACGGTATGTTCTGTGAAATCTTCTGCTCCATTCTCTCGATGGGTCTTACCTCTAACCATACCCATATCGGCGGCAAGGGCGGCACCTGTCACGGCTTTATCGCTATCGACCCCAAAGTGTTCGGTGATGCAGATGCTATTAAGGAGCATCTCTCCACCTTCTTGCAGGAGCTGCGCGATTCGCCCAAATCCGAAGGCGCTACCCGCATTTACACCCACGGCGAAAAAGAAATTTTTGCTAAAGCAGACCGTCTTGCTAACGGTATCGACGTTAATATCAACACGGTAGCGGAAATGTTCGATATGTGCCGCTTTGTCGGTCTTGACCCTGTTGCCTATCTCGGTGACGTACAGTTTAACGACACCGCCTCCAGCTCTTACAATTAAGTTGCGGGGATTCCAAAATCACCTTGTATTTTGTCCGTATCTTTTTGTGTGTCGTTGACAGTACAACACACGGTGATATACTGAAAAAGGAGAACGTTCTAAATGGATATTAAAGCAAAAGCGTTACAACAGCATTACGAATGGGCAGGTAAAATCGAGGTCACCTCGCGTACACCCGTCAAGAATAAGGAGCAGCTTTCCATCGCCTACACCCCCGGCGTTGCCGAGCCGTGTCTGGCTATCAAAGAGGATTACAATAAATCGTTTGAGCTGACCCGCCGTTGGAACACGGTGGCGGTCATCACCGACGGCACCGCCGTGTTGGGGCTGGGCGACATCGGTCCCGAGGCAGGCATGCCTGTGATGGAAGGAAAATGTGTGTTATTCAAGGAATTTGCGGGTGTAGACGCGTTTCCGCTTTGTTTGCGTTCTAAGGACGTAGACGAATTGGTGCGCACCATCTATCTGCTGTCGGGCAGCTTCGGCGGTATCAATCTGGAGGATATTTCCGCGCCGCGCTGCTTTGAAATCGAAAAGAAATTAAAGGAAATCTGTGACATTCCCGTGTTCCACGATGACCAGCACGGCACCGCTGTTGTGGTAGGCGCAGCACTGTTAAACGCACTGCGCCTTACCAAGAAAAATATCGGTGACGTACAATGTGTCATTAACGGTGCAGGCTCCGCAGGTATCGCTATAGGCAAGCATCTGTTAAAACTCGGTGTCAAAAACCTCACCATGGTAGACCGCTTCGGTATTATCTGCGAGGGCGACGATACCTTAAATGCCGCACACGCGGAAATGAGTAAAGTGACCAACCGCGCACTCTTAAAAGGCACATTGCGTGATGCTATCAAGGGCGCCGACGTATTTATCGGCGTATCCGCGCCGAATGTGGTGGACGAAGATATGATTCGTTCGATGAACGCAGATGCTATCGTGTTCCCGATGGCAAATCCCGTCCCCGAAATTATGCCCGATGAGGCAAAAGCCGCAGGTGCGCGCGTTGTGGGCACGGGACGTTCGGATTTCCCCAATCAAATCAATAACGTGATGGCATTCCCCGGTATCTTCCGCGGTGCTTTGGACGTGCGTGCATCGGATATCAACGAAGAAATGCAAATGGCGGCTTCCCTTGCTATAGCATCCTTGGTATCCGACGAGGAATTGTCCGAGGATTACATTATGCCGTTCGCGTTTGACGAGCGTATCGGTAAAACGGTTGCCGAGGCGGTCGCAAAAGCGGCGCGGGAGACGGGTGTCGCACGTATTTAACAGGAGACAACAATATGAAAATTGCAGTCATCACCCAAAAAGATAACGATTTGTGTCGTTTGTTAAAGCAATACGCAACAGTGGATGTTTTTACGGTCGAAGAAGCCAATAGCATTGGGTTTTATAACGCGTATGCTATCTTAGGCGGTGCTACGGGTGATTCGCTTTGTATACCCATTGACCTGCGGTTACATATCGAAGCGGAGAGAAAAGCAGGCAAACGTGTGTTTGCGGAATTTTGTGCTTCTATCGGCTATGCTGCACCTGCCGCCTCACGCGGTACGGTTTCCGACCGTTTGGTATACGTGGGAGATTGCATCGACACGCTGTCAAAGGGTGATCTGTTGGATGACCGCGCCAACACCCGTATGATATACGGACAGATGGAAGAACAATCTTGGCCTGTTTTACTGTGCGGCGGCCATATTATTGAGCACGACCACGCCAACGAAATCCCCGACCTACCCAAAACCGATTGGGTGTTGTGGCATAACGACGACAACACGCTGGTCAGCAATATCCGTCTTTGTAATTTCCATACCGCGCGCTTTGCACCCCAAAAACGGTGGGAAGCGGTGATAGCGTATATCCTCTCGTTCCTTGTCGGTAAGGAAATTACCCTTTCCTTACCCCCTGTTGTTACGATGGATAACCCGCCGGAGCCTGCTATCGATACCTTTGCACGCGGACTGCGCTGGTTTGATAACGCCAATTTGCTTATCAAAAACGGCGAAAGCGGTGTTCTGGAAGGGCTCGTTCATAACATTTCTCCCGATGGAACACAGCGCACAGCCCCAGCTGTTCGCAACGATTGTGCAGGCGAAATGGGTGGTGCTTACCTTTTTGATTGGTTGCTCAACAACAATGCCGCATCCCTTACCCGCTTCAAAAATATACAGAAATTCTGTTTTGAAAAAATGACCGAGCACGAAGGACTGTACAAGGGTATGGTGCGGTGGACCACCAACGATTACGGCGTATGCTACGGCGATGACGTGGCGCGCACTATACTCGGCACCCTGCTTTGTATGCAGCTGACCGATGACTGTCAGTACCTCGACACCGTGTGTGAGGCGCTTGACTTTTTGGTGGCTACCACAGGCACCGACGGGCTCAGAGTCAGCCGTACCGATGTGCAGACCTTGCCCAAAGAGCGCATAGAAGAGCTGCACAGTACACCGTCCAACTTCCCGTGTGCACATCACAACGGCTATTATATGGCGGTGCTGGCTATGGCATACGGATTGACAGGGAAGAAAGACTATCTCGATACCGCCGTAAAAGGTGTAGAGACGTTAATGACCGCATTCCCCGAAACCAGACGCGAGCACAGCGAAACGCAGGAGCTCTGCCGTCTGATTTTACCCCTCGCCGCACTGTACGAGGTAACAGGCGAAGAAAAGCATAAACAGTATCTCTATACAGTTTTAGAAAGCTTAGAAACCCATAAGCATCCGCGGGGCGGCTATATGGAATATGACACGGGGTATAAAGCCAACCGTTCCCGTACCGCTAATACCGAATCGTCTCTGCTTGCCAACAACGGCGATCCCGTTGCCGACCTTTTGTATTCGGTCAACTGGTTGCCGCTTGCCTTTGCATATGCATATAAGGTCACAAAGGACCCTCGTTTTAAGGAACTGTGGCAGGATATTGTCAAATTTATGACCAACGTGCAGATGCGCAGTGACAATCCGCTGCTTAACGGCGGTTGGTGCCGCGGCATTGACCTTGAACGCCGCGAAGCCTACGGTATGCCCCACGACGTGGGTTGGGGGCCGTGTGCCGTAGAAAGCGGCTGGACGGTTGCAGAAATTCTAATGGGTATCGGTTACGGTTTGTTGTTAGGATTGGAATAATCCTAAATATACGGGGAATTTTCCCACTGTAATATCTCACCTTGTAATTGCGCCCCACGGCAAACCACACACCGTATGGTGGGTAGTCTAAGGGATAAAAATAGAGGAGATACACAAAAATGTGTATCTCCTCTTGCTTTTTTGTGGGCGTTTTTTCTGCCTCTCTTGCCTAAAGGGAGGTGGCTTTTTGCCGTTTGCGGCAAAAAGACGGAGGGATTGTTGGAGTAACGCTCGCTTTCACCCGGTCGCACCTGAAATATTGGTCGCCCGTTTGGTGCCGCTGCGGTCGCCCGTTTTTGCGGTAAATCCGGCGGGACGGTATGGGGGCTGTTGCGGCGGGAGCAAGCCTCCGCCCTACACCAACACCAATGCTATCAAAAAAACGGTGTGTCTTTCGACACACCGTTTTTGTTATGCTTTTAAGGATTAGCCAACCCAAACGCCCGAAGCGTTAAAGGTGTATTTTTTGCCGCCGATGGTGAGCGTTTTGTTCGCTACCATATAGCCGTTGGCATCACAGTAATACCACTTGCCGCCGTCTTGTACCCATGCGGATTTGGTCATAGAGCCGTTAGCATCCAGATAAATCCAACCCACGGAGTCTTTCTTCCAGCAATTGGTCACCGCATAACCGTCAGCGCCGACATAGCACCAGCCCTTAGAGTCGGTACACCAGGCATTTGTGAGCATTGCACCGTCGGAGCCGAGATATACCCAGCCGATGGAGTCCTTTCTCCACGCATTGGATACCATATAACCGTTGGCATCCAGATAATACCACTTGCCGCCGTCTTGTACCCACGCGGATTTGGTCATCGAGCCTTCGGAGTTGAGATAAATCCAGCCCACCGAGTCTTTTTTCCAAGTATTGGTGACAGCATACCCGTCGGCACCAACATAGCACCAACCGTGAGAATCGGTGCACCACGCATTGGTGAGCATCGCGCCGTTAGCACCTACATACACCCAACCAATGGAATCCTTCTTCCACGCATTGGTCGCCATCACGCCGTCAGCTTCCAGATAGTACCACTTACCTCCGTCCAGCACCCAATCTTTTTTAACCATGGTGCCGTTTTTGTAGAAGTACCACTTGCCGCCGTCTGCAATCCAGCCGTTTTTCTGCGCGACCTCGCGGATTGCGTGACACACGTTACATTCAGCATCTTGGTCGTTATCGTACTTGTGGTCGCCGGTTGCAGGGATAGCAGTGTTTTCATTGCGCTTTTCGTGGCAAACAGAGCATTCTTCGTGTTTTACACCGGGTTCGCCGCAATTTGCCGGTTCGTCTTCCACCCAATCAAAGCTGTGGTCGCCGGTTGCGGGGATGGCGGTGTTTTCATTGCGCTTTTCGTGGCAAACAGTACATTCTTCGTGCTTTACGCCGGGTTCGCCGCAACTTGCCGGTTCATCTTCCACCCAATCAAAATCGTGGGAAACTTCACGATCTTCATCGCACACGTTACAGTCGGCGTCGCAAGCATCATCATACGTATGACCATCGTCACACTGCGTAAAATGCCACACAGCCGCCTGCAAAGCGTCGTTATTTTCACCAACGGAGAGTGCCGCTTTCTGTGCCGCGGTACCGCCATAGTACACATCGGTCAGTGCAGTACAATCACGGAAGGCACTGTCGCCAACCGAAACAACGTCCGCGCCAAAAGTAACAGCGGTCAACGCGCTGCAACCGTAAAACGCAAAATCACCGATGTCGGTAACGCCGTCTTGGATAACTACCTCGGTAATCTCCTTACCCCACGGCAAAACACTTTCGACGGTATAATCCGCCATTGCGCCTTCACCTTTGATGGTAAGAACGTCAACAGTGAGCGTCCAGGTGCACTCGCCCGTTGTGCCTCCCGCGCCCAGCAAATCGCCCATTTCAATTTCTACGTCATATGCCGCAAACGCGCTTATCGGCAACACCGACACAAGCATCAGCAGAGACAAGGTCAAAGCCAGCAATTTTTTCATTACGCATCCTCCTAAAAGTTAATATTCATACAAAATCATTATACATCTCTCCCCTTGTTTTGTCAATAATGCACAAGCAAAATTCGGCGTTGTTTTAAAACCTCTTGCGCTTTGTTTTTCCTCGGTGTATACTGTATCCACTACATACACGGAGAGATGTTATGCCTATCATTGAAATTACCGACTTTTCGGCACCCGAATTGGATATATACGCGCGTCTTACCGAGGCGCAATTGCGTAACCGTTTAGAAGCGGACAAAGGTATCTTCATTGCGGAAAGCACCAAGGTCATCGGCACCGCCTTGGACGCAGGGTATACGCCGCTGTCCCTTTTGATGGAGAGAAAACACATTGCGGGAGACGCCGCTGACATCATCAAACGGTGCGGGGACATCCCCCTTTACACCGCTGACCGTGACATTTTGGCGCAGCTCACGGGATACACCTTGACCCGCGGTGTTTTATGCGCATTCCGCCGCCCATCGTTGCCTTCAGCAGAAGTTATTTGCAAAAACGCGCACCGCGTCGCGGTGCTGGAAGGGGTGGTGGATTCCACCAACATCGGTGCGATTTTCCGTTCTGCTACCGCTATGGGGGTGGATGCCGTATTGTTGTCCCCGACCTGCTGTGACCCTTTGTGCCGCCGTGCGGTACGGGTGAGTATGGGCACGGTTTTTCAAGTTCCGTGGACCTATCTGGGCGAGGATGCCGCCGATTGGCGAGAAAACGGTATGGCAAGGCTTGCCGCGTGCGGGTTTAAGGTTGCCGCTATGGCATTATCGGACAATGCGGTGCGCATAGACGACCCGACTTTAACGGCGGAGGATAAGCTTGCTATACTGCTTGGCACAGAAGGGGACGGGCTTGCCTCTGATACCATCGCAAAAAGCGATTACACCGTGAAGATACCGATGAAGCACGGTGTGGATTCCTTAAACGTGGCGGCGGCAGCCGCCGTCGCATTCTGGCAACTGCGAAAGGAGTAAAGAGGCCACCATACGGTGGGTGGTCATAGGGATAAAAATAGAGAAGATACACAAAAACATGTATCTTCTCTTGCTTTTTTGTGTGCGTTTTTTCTGCCTCCCTTGCCTAAAGGGAGGTGGATTTTTGCCGTTTACGGCAAAAAGACGGAGGGATTGTTGGAGTAACGCTCGCTTTCACCCGAGCGCACCTCCTCTTTTGCCACAAAAAATCCCCCAGACAAAACCTACGGTTTTGCCAGCCCTTGCAGGGCAGCCACCCCTTTGCCCTTCGGGCATTTCCCCTAATAGGGGAATACCCTTTAGGCAAGGGGGCCAGGTGCAGCCGCAAGT